>NZ_DAMBWA010000027.1:0-4466 GCF_032052675.1 Pseudescherichia sp. | reverse complement strand
CACGAGCAGAACCACCGTAGGTTTTAGCCAGAACGGTAGTGATGGCAGCGGTCAGCGTTGTTTTACCATGGTCAACGTGGCCGATAGTACCGACGTTAACGTGCGGTTTTGTACGTTCAAACTTTTCTTTAGACATCGATTGTCCCTCTAAGACACGGATAAATCGGTGATATCACCACATCAACCAGGCAACATGCCCGACTTGTTGAATGCTTTTAAATGTAAACAGAGAGAAACGGGAGGGAGAAGTGAAGTGGTGCTGATACCCAGAGTCGAACTGGGGACCTCACCCTTACCAAGGGTGCGCTCTACCAACTGAGCCATATCAGCACGTATTGGAGCGGGCAGCGGGAATCGAACCCGCATCATCAGCTTGGAAGGCTGAGGTAATAGCCATTATACGATGCCCGCATCCTGAAACTCGGCTACCCAGTTCTTTCTGTAACAAAAAAGAGATCGCTCTCTTTTTTTGTTCGAGCTGCTTAATTTTTTAACCAGCTCAGGCGGCAATTACGCTGCCAGAAAGTGGTGGTGGGGGAAGGATTCGAACCTTCGAAGTCTGTGACGGCAGATTTACAGTCTGCTCCCTTTGGCCGCTCGGGAACCCCACCGGACTTGATGGTGCCGACTACCGGAATCGAACTGGTGACCTACTGATTACAAGTCAGTTGCTCTACCTACTGAGCTAAGTCGGCATCAAGTAGCGCGCATTCTAGGGAGACCTGCGGGTTCATGCAACAAAAAAATCGTATAAAACGTTCTCTTGCTCACAATTTGTGCGCTGACATGAAAAAATGCTGCCATTTCATGCAACGACGAACAAATATTCAACGTTTTACCGTTTCTTAGAGTGGATTGATAAAGGCAAAAAGTGGGTAAATCCCTCTGAGGCGATCCTGTTACGTGATGTGTATCAGTGAAAGCACGCTTCGTCACTATTTTTTCTTATCCTTACCTGCAATCTGATGTTACCCTCCTGCCCATTGTCCATAATAAACTTCAATGTCGCGTGCCATTGAGCTGTCTTTCAGGACTGCGCATCGCTGAACGTTTATCCTCGGAACGGTGACGATAAATGGCACGCAGAAACATGCTTATGAATGCAGCAGAGCAAACGTTAATGACGCCTTACTTACAGTTTAACCGCAGCCAGTGGGCTGCACTTCGTGACTCGGTGCCCATGACCCTGACGGAAGGGGAAATAGCGCGGTTAAAAGGTATTAATGAAGACCTCTCCCTTGAAGAGGTTGCCGAGATCTATCTGCCTCTGTCGCGTTTACTCAATTTCTATATTAGCTCCAACCTGCGTCGTCAGGCCGTACTGGAGCAGTTCTTGGGTACTAATGGGCAGCGTATCCCCTATATCATCAGCATTGCCGGCAGCGTAGCCGTGGGCAAAAGTACCACCGCGCGTGTACTGCAGGCCCTGCTGAGCCGCTGGCCTGAGCATCGTCGGGTAGAGTTAATTACGACCGATGGCTTTCTGCATCCTAACCAGGTGCTGAAAGATAGGGGCTTGATGAAGAAGAAAGGCTTTCCTCAGTCCTATGATATGCACCGACTGGTGAAGTTTGTTTCCGATCTTAAATCGGGCGTGCCGAATGTGACTGCTCCGGTCTATTCCCATCTTATTTATGATGTTATTCCCGATGGGGATAAGACGGTTACCCACCCCGATATTTTAATTCTTGAAGGGCTAAATGTTTTGCAGAGCGGTATGGATTATCCTCACGATCCGCACCATGTATTTGTTTCGGATTTTGTCGATTTCTCTATTTACGTTGATGCTCCGGAAGAGCTATTACAGCGCTGGTATATCAATCGCTTCTTAAAATTCCGTGAAGGCGCATTTAGTAATCCAGACTCTTACTTCCACAGCTATGCCAGGCTCTCTGAAGAGGAGGCGGTGAAGGTCGCCACCTCCCTCTGGCAAGAAATTAACTTCCTGAATTTGAAAGAAAACATCTTGCCTACCCGTGAGCGCGCCAGTCTTATCATGACCAAAAGCGCTAATCATGCAGTTGAGCAGGTACGGTTACGCAAATAAAAAAGGGAGCGCTATGCTCCCTGTTTCATTATTATTCCGCACTTCTTAACGAAATTTCACCGCCCATCCAGGCTTTAGTCGCTCCATCCTGCTCAAGCAATAGCGCGCCCTGTGCATCTATTCCACGCGAAATACCCACTATCTCTTTATCACCGATAATAAGTTTGACCGGACGGTTAATAAAGTTATCCAGCTTTTCCCAGCGGGAGAGATAAGGGGTTAACCCCTCCTGCTCGAATAGCTCCAGCGCCGCGCGCAGCTCGTTGATAAGGCGGGCGGCCAGCGTATTACGATCGATGACGATCCCCGCTTCCTGAAGATTGATCCATCCCTGGTTAATAACGTCAGACTCGACCTGACGCATCGCCAGATTGATCCCTGCCCCAATGACGATCTGTGCCGCATCGCCCGTTTTACCCGTCAGCTCAACGAGAATACCGGCTAGCTTACGATCCTGAAGGTAGAGATCGTTCGGCCATTTGACCCGCACCTGGCTGGCCCCGAGATCGCGCAGCACTTCTGCCATTACGATACCAATGACCAGGCTCAGGCCAATAGCGGCAGCAGGACCCTGTTCAAGACGCCAGTACATAGAGAGATAGAGGTTCGCTCCGAATGGAGAGAACCATTTACGCCCGCGCCGGCCCCGCCCCGCCTGCTGATACTCGGCAACGCAGGCATCGCCCGATTGGAGAGTACCAATACGATCCAGCAGGTACTGATTCGTTGAATCAATAACCGGCAGCACCGCAACCTGGCCCTGCTTTATCTGGCCGCTAATGAACGACTGGTCTAGCAGCTGGATGGGTTCCGGCAGGCTATAGCCTTTTCCCGGCACGGTAAAGACATCAACGCCCCAGTCGCGCAGGGTTTGGACATGTTTGTTGATGGCCGCCCGGCTCATGCCCAGACGCTCACCCAGCTGCTCCCCTGAGTGGAACTCACCGTCTGCAAGAATAGAAATCAGAGTTAATGGAATAGTATTGTCCTTCACGCGATGATCTCCACAGCGTTTACCTCTCCCGTTGAGCCAATGAAACGTACCTCAGGCTCTAGCCAGACGTTAAATTTTTCGCCCACCTGCAAGCGCACGTGATGTGCCAGCGCTACTACATCCTTGCTGGTCGCCTCGTGCTCGTTGATAAGCACAAGCGCCTGCTGACGATGAACGGCGGCCCCGCCTACCGTCGTGCCTTTTAGCTGACAGCGATCGATAAGCCAGCCTGCAGCCAACTTAACGGAGCCATCGGCCTGCGGATAATGCGGCGCATCGGGATAACGGGCAAGCAGCTGTTGCGCCACCTCGGCACTCACTACCGGGTTTTTAAAGAAGCTTCCCGCATTACCGTTTACTTTCGGGTCGGGAAGTTTACTCATTCGCATATTGCAGACGGTATCAAATACCTCCTGCGCCGTAGCGGTAGCAGGATCGAGGCGCGCCAAATCGCCGTAGGTCAGCACCGGCTGCCACGCTTTTGGTAGGCGTAAGCCCACCGCGACGATGGCATGACTGTGCTGATACTCATGCTTAAAGATGCTGTCCCGATAGCCAAAGCGGCACTCTTGGGCGGTAAGGCGCTGGATATGGCCAGTCGCAAGCTCAACGCAGTCGACATAGTCACACACGCGCTGTAGCTCAACGCCATACGCGCCGATGTTTTGAATGGGGGATGAACCTACGCAGCCCGGGATCAGGGCCAGATTCTCCAGGCCAGCCATCCCTTTACCCAGCGTAAACTGAACCAGCCGGTGCCAGTTCTCCCCTGCGCCAACGTGCAGATGCCAGGCATCGGGTTTTTCAGTGATATCGATACCCATGATGCGGTTAACAATCACCGTGCCGGCATAATCATTCAGGAAGAGAACGTTACTCCCCTCACCCAGGATCAGTACGGGCTGATGGATCTGCGCGGCATTCTGCCAGGCGCTAAGGAGCTGTTGCACATTGTCGGCAAGCACGATGTGATTCGCATTATGCGCAATGCCAAAGGTATTCCAGGGTTTAAGGGAGTGATTCATAGACGCCATCCAAAGACAAAAACAGGGCTAGTGTACCCCATATGCCGGATGTTCGCTTGTGGTTGTCGTTGTAGGTGAATACGCCGGGCGGCACGCCGTTTGCCCGGCCTACGGGGGACAGCTGCCGTCTGTAGGCCCGGTAAGCGCAGCGCCACCGGGCGTGGGTCTGCCGCAACACAAAAAGGCCATCCGTAAGGATGGCCTTCTGCTTTGTTTGATGCCTGGCAGTTCCCTACTCTCGCATGGGGAGACCCCACACTACCATCGGCGCTACGGCGTTTCACTTCTGAGTTCGGCATGGGGTCAGGTGGGACCACCGCGCTAGTGCCGCCAGGCAAATTCTGTTGTCTGACGCCGTCAGGCGGCAGACTTAATCTGTATCAGGCTGAAAATTGTTCGC
>NZ_DAMBWA010000003.1:220870-424206 GCF_032052675.1 Pseudescherichia sp. | reverse complement strand
CACGAGCAGAACCACCGTAGGTTTTAGCCAGAACGGTAGTGATGGCAGCGGTCAGAGTAGTTTTACCGTGGTCAACGTGGCCGATAGTACCAACGTTAACGTGCGGTTTTGTACGTTCAAATTTTTCTTTAGACACGGCTATATTCCTTACTATAGTGCTCTCCCCTTCTGGAGAGAGCACGGGACTTAGGTTTTAACCCTGCGGCTTATTTACCACGGGCTTCAATTACGGCCTGAGCAACGTTGTTCGGTGCATCATCATACTTCAGGAATTCCATAGTGTATGATGCACGACCTTTGGTCAGAGAACGCAGCTGAGTTGCATATCCGAACATTTCAGACAGCGGAACTTCAGCGTGGATCTTAACGCCAGTCACTTCAGATTCCTGACCGCGCAGCATGCCGCGACGACGGCTAAGGTCACCGATAACGTCACCGGTGTTCTCTTCCGGCGTCTCTACTTCAACCTTCATGATCGGCTCAAGCAGAACTGGTTTTGCTTTCTTAAAGCCATCTTTAAAGGCGATAGACGCAGCCAGTTTAAACGCCAGCTCAGAGGAGTCAACGTCATGGTAAGAACCGAAGTGCAGACGCACGCCCAGATCCACTACCGGGTAACCGGCCAGCGGGCCCGCTTTCAGCTGCTCCTGGATGCCTTTATCAACGGCAGGGATGTATTCGCCAGGAATTACACCACCCTTGATGTCGTTGATGAACTCGTAACCTTTCGGGTTAGAGCCCGGCTCCAGCGGGTACATGTCGATAACAACATGACCGTACTGACCACGACCACCAGACTGCTTGGCGTGTTTACCTTCGATATCGGTAACTTTCGCGCGAATCGCTTCACGGTAAGCAACCTGAGGTTTACCGACGTTCGCTTCAACGTTAAATTCACGCTTCATACGGTCAACGATGATGTCGAGGTGCAGCTCACCCATGCCCGCGATGATAGTCTGGTTAGACTCTTCGTCAGTCCATACGCGGAATGACGGGTCTTCTTTAGCCAGACGGCCCAGAGCCAGACCCATTTTTTCCTGGTCAGCTTTGGTTTTCGGCTCAACGGCGATGGAGATTACCGGCTCAGGGAACTCCATACGCTCCAGAATGATCGGGTGATCCGGGTTACACAGAGTGTCACCAGTGGTCACGTCTTTCAGACCGATAGCTGCCGCGATGTCGCCTGCGCGAACTTCTTTGATCTCTTCACGTTTGTTAGCGTGCATCTGAACGATACGACCGAAACGCTCACGTGCAGTTTTCACGGAGTTCAGTACGGTATCACCAGAGTTAACCACACCGGAGTACACACGGAAGAAGGTCAGGTTACCTACGAACGGGTCGGTAGCGATTTTGAACGCCAGAGCAGCGAACGGCTCTTCATCACTTGCGTGACGCTCAGCCGGCGTATCTTTACCGTCGTCCAGGATGCCGTTGATCGCCGGTACGTCAACCGGAGATGGCAGGTAATCAATTACCGCATCCAGCATCGCCTGAACACCTTTGTTCTTAAATGCAGAACCACAGGTTACCAGGATGATTTCGTTGTTCAGAACGCGCTGACGCAGAGCAGTTTTGATCTCTTCTTCAGTCAGTTCTTCACCGCCCAGGTATTTCTCCATCAGCTCTTCAGAAGCTTCAGCAGCGGATTCGATCAGGTTCTGGTGCCATTCTTCAGCCAGATCCTGCATGTCAGCCGGGATATCTTCGTATTCGAAGGTAACGCCCTGGTCGGCATCGTTCCAGTTGATGGCTTTCATTTTCACCAGGTCAACAACACCGGTGAAACCTTCTTCAGCACCAATCGCCAGCTGCAGCGGAACCGGGTTCGCGCCCAGACGGGATTTGATCTGACCAACAACTTTCAGGAAGTTCGCACCCATACGGTCCATTTTGTTAACGAACGCGATACGTGGAACTTTATATTTGTTTGCCTGACGCCATACGGTTTCAGACTGCGGCTGAACACCACCAACTGCGCAGTAAACCATTACCGCACCGTCAAGAACACGCATGGAACGTTCTACTTCGATGGTGAAGTCAACGTGGCCCGGGGTGTCGATGATGTTTACGCGATGCGGTTCATACTGCTTCGCCATACCAGACCAGAATGCAGTGGTCGCTGCGGAGGTGATGGTAATACCACGCTCCTGCTCCTGCTCCATCCAGTCCATAGTTGCCGCGCCGTCGTGAACTTCACCGATTTTGTGGTTTACACCGGTGTAGAACAGGATACGTTCGGTAGTAGTGGTTTTACCGGCGTCGATGTGCGCACTGATACCGATGTTACGGTAGCGTGCAATGGGTGTTGTACGAGCCATTTGATTCCTCTATTGCCTTAGCGTTCAAGTTATGTAGCCCAAAGCGGGCAGCTTACATAAAGCGCCCGCTTGGTGACTATTACTCCGAAGGGATTACCAACGGTAGTGGGCGAACGCTTTGTTGGCTTCTGCCATACGGTGAACGTCTTCACGTTTCTTAACTGCAGTACCTTTGTTGTCTGCAGCATCAGAAAGTTCGTTCGCCAGGCGCAGAGCCATGGATTTATCACCGCGTTTACGAGCAGCTTCAACGATCCAACGCATTGCCAGAGCATTACGACGAACCGGACGAACTTCAACTGGAACCTGATAAGTAGAACCACCAACGCGGCGAGACTTAACTTCTACAGTCGGGCGCACGTTGTCGAGAGCGACTTCGAAGGCTTCCAGTTCATTTTTACCAGAGCGCTGAGCCAGGGTCTCAAGAGCACTGTATACGATTGCTTCTGCAGTAGATTTTTTACCATCTACCATCAGGATATTTACAAATTTAGCCAGCAGTTCTGATCCGAACTTAGGATCCGGCAGAATTTTACGCTGACCAATGACGCGACGACGTGGCATGGAAATACTCCGTTGTTAATTCAGGATTGTCCAAAACTCAAAGAGTTTAGTTTGACATTAATTTAAAACGTTTGGCCTTACTTAACGGAGAACCATTAAGCCTTAGGACGCTTCACGCCGTACTTGGAGCGAGCCTGCTTACGGTCTTTAACGCCTGAGCAGTCAAGTGCACCACGAACGGTGTGGTAACGAACACCCGGAAGGTCTTTAACACGACCGCCACGGATCAGGATCACGGAGTGCTCCTGCAGGTTGTGACCTTCACCACCGATGTAGGAGGTAACTTCGAAACCGTTAGTCAGACGCACACGGCAAACTTTACGCAGTGCGGAGTTCGGTTTCTTAGGAGTGGTGGTATATACGCGAGTACATACACCACGTTTCTGCGGGCAGGCTTCCAGCGCAGGCACGTTGCTTTTCGCAACTTTGCGTGCACGTGGTTTGCGTACCAGCTGGTTAACTGTTGCCATTAAATAGCTCCTGGTTTTAGCTTTTGCTTCGTAAACACGTAATAAAACGCCCTCATACAATATGAGGACGCGGAATTTTAGGGCTGTGCTCAAAAGGTGTCAAGAAATATACAGCGGATCTCACACTACCAGGCGATCTGCGCAGCGTGTTTAACCGTCAGGCTAACGAAATCAGTATAGCTAACCCGGACGATTCTGTTCGAAATTTGACCAGAAAGACCGCGGGCATCAACGTCTTCCTGTAGAGCATGAACAGTTATGGGGGCGGCCAACAGTAAATCAAGGTAGCGACTCCCCACAACCGCCGCCGTTACGCCATCAGAGAGCAGCAAAAGGTCATCCCCCTCCTGCACCGTGCGCAGCAGCACGGCCATGTCGCATTGCCAGGGAGAGTGGCGAAGAGTATGCAGCATAACAGCCTCAAAACGTCATGACGACGTCATAGCGATGTAGACACTCGCGCAGCGCGTCGGGTTCCAGCGGCTGGGCATCGAGAATAAAAGAAGTTGAAGCACTTAGCCCGCGCTCGCGCAGCGAGGCCGCGCACAGCCAGAGCTGCTCAATATCATAGAGCGGCAGCACCTTGAAGGTGGCGATGTAGTCCCGTGCAAGGATATCACCGGGGCGCTGGTTGGCCAGCAGCTGAAAAACGCCGTCGCCAAGGAAAAAGACGCCAATCTCCTCGGTCAGGGCCGACATTGCCAGCAGCGCGTCCAGCCCTTCCCGTCCGGCAGAGGAGCCGTGCGGTGCGGAGTTAAAAACAAATGCCACGCTTTTCATCAGAACTGCACCACGCGATCGCAGGTTAAGGCCGCCTCGGCCAACGCACCTAAGCCGCTGAGGATAAAGCCCGGTTGAAGGTTGGCGCCAGCCAGTCCGGCACGCTGGGCCTCGCTCTCATCGGTTACGCCACGCCGCAGCGCTGCCGCAACGCAGATATGCAGCTCAACCCGGCGCTCAAGGTGCAGCGTCTGCCAGGCACGGACCAGATCGAACTCGTCGCTGGCGGGGGCGGTAAGCTGGTTAGCGTTATAGACCCCTTCGCGATAGAAAAAGACGCTCGCCAGCTCGTGGCCCGCAGCCAACAAGGCCTGGGAAAACTGCCACGCGCTGCTGGCCTGCTGCGTGCCGTAGGCAGGCCCCGTCACCATTAAGGCAAAACGCATTACTTATCCTGCCCCTGGAAGTCACCGCTCTTGAACTGGCGAATGTACAGGTAGACCGTGTGCTTGGAGATATTCAGGCGATCCGCTACCTGATTAATGGCGTCTTTGATATCGAAAATGCCCTTCTCGTAGAGGTTCAGCACAATCTGACGATTTTTCGCATTGTTAGACACGTTCCGATCGGCGTTCACCTCTTCGATAGTGAACTCCAGAGTCTGCATCACCAGGTCGTCTACCGAGGAGGCAAAGTTCACGGCGGAGCCAACGTCCGGCGTCTCCGGCGGAATAAAGGTGCTCATTATCTGCGAGAAGGGAACATCAAGGTTCATGTTGATGCACAGCAGGCCGATCACCCGGTGCTCGCGGTTGCGGATAGCAATCGTCACCGATTTCATCAGCACGCCGCTTTTGGCGCGGGTGAAGTAGCACTTCGAGACGCTGCTGTCGGCCCCCGTCATGTCGTGCAGCATGCGCAGGGCAAGATCGGTGATGGGCGAGCCAATCTTACGCCCGGTGTGTTCACCGTTGGCAATACGGATGGCGGAGCATTTGAGATCCTGCAAGGAGTGCAAGACGATTTCACAGTGGGCACCAATGAGCATCGCTAACCCATCGACCACCGCTTCGTAGGATTTCAGGATATCGAAGTCGGTCTGATCAAAAGGCCGTTGATCCAGCAGATCGAGCTCGCTGGTTTCGTTGGTTAATAGCGACCTGGACATGAAAAAAAACACTCCTTTTCAGGAGCCTGTCGTTATGTTTTCAGGGCAGGCTCATCATTTACAGGGACATCTAAATTAATACAGCGGACATAGCGCTTCCAGTGTTAATTATACCTGCCCTGTAATAAAAAACCGCCGCCTGGTTAGGCGGCGGCTCTCAGCGTATTACTTTTTATCCGCAGCGGCAGGTTGTTCTGCCGGTGCTGCCGCTTCCGGCTTCGGCTGCGCATCCGCTTTCGGTGCCGGTTTGATATCCAGCAGCTCTACGTCGAAGACCAGCGTAGAGTTAGCCGGGATACCCGGAACGCCGGTTTTACCGTAGGCCAGCGCCGGTGGGATCACCAGCTTGATCTTGCCGCCTTTCTTGATGTTTTTCAGGCCTTCAGTCCAGCCTGGGATCACGCCATCAAGACGGAAGGAGAGCGGTTCGCCACGGGTGTAGGAGTTATCGAACTCTTTACCGTCGATCAGCGTGCCCTTGTAGTTTACGACCACGGTATCGCTATCTTTCGGTGCGTCGCCGGTCCCCTCTTTCTCTACTTTGTAGAGCAGGCCGGTAGAGGAGGTTTTCACGTCCTTCTCTTTAGCAAAGGTGTCACGGAAGGCTTTGCCCTTCGTTTCGTTCTCAGCCGCGTCCTTCTCCATCTTCTCCTGAGCGGCGCCCTTCACGCGTGCCTCGAAGGCCTGCAGGGTCTGCTCGATCTCCTGGTCGGAGAGCTTGCTCTTATTGGCGAAGGCATCCTGAACGCCGGCAATCAGCTGGGCCTGGTCCAGCTTGATGCCCAGTTTTTCCTGTTCTTTCAGGGAGTTTTCCATATAACGACCCAGTGACGCGCCCAGCGCATAGGCTGATTTTTGGTCGTCGTTTTTGAATGCCGCTTTGCTGTCGGTGGTCGCCGGGGCTTTCGCCGGAGCGTCAGCAGCAAAAGAGAGAGGTGCATTCAGCGCAACGGCCATCGTGGTCGCCAGCAGCGTGACTTTAAACAGTGATTTCATCCATATCTCCAGGGCCGGGGGCACGTTGCCCCAGGGTTTGCGTATTTGAAAAACGTACTATAAATCGTTGTGGGAGAAATCTATATAACGACATTCCCGATTGTTGCCTCTTTTGTGACTATTTTTGTTTAAATTAGTTTCTTAAGGATGTCAGGTGGGCTGCGCAGCCGCGTAAAGTTGCGTAGAATCCGGGCTAAAACAGATGAGGTGAAACATGCAGAATATGACGCTGGAAGCGCGGCTGGCAGAGCTGGAGAGCCGTCTGGCCTTTCAGGAGATTACGATCGAGGAGCTTAACCAGACGGTTACCGCCCACGAGCTGGAGATGGCAAAGCTGCGGGACCTTATGCGTCTGGTCACCGAGAAACTGAAAGCCAGCCAGCCTTCCCATATGGCCTCTCAGTCAGAAGAGACGCCACCGCCCCACTATTAAGACGTAAAAAAAGCGGGGAGATCCCCGCTTCCTACAATCCGAAATTTCAATATCCGCTGGATTTCAAGTTGCAGCAAGGCGGCAAGCTCGAGAATCCGCGGGAGCATAGATAACTATGTGACCGGGGTTTGAGAGCGATGCCAACACCGCTGCGGCTTGAAAGACGAAGGATATTAGTGGCAGCCGCAGCCGCCGTTGCCACAACCGCCTTTACCATGACCGTGGTCATGATCGTGGCCGTGACCGCCGCAGCAGCCGTCGCCATGTTCATGGTCGTGGCCGTGGTCATGACCGTGCGGGCCGTGAACGTGGCCGTGGGCCAGCTCTTCTTCGGTCGCTTCACGAATCGCCACAACTTCAACGTTGAACTTCAGGTTCTGGCCAGCCAGCATGTGGTTACCATCAACCACAACGTGGTCATCTTCCACTTCGGTGATCTCAACCGGTACCGGACCCTGGTCGGTTTCAGCCAGGAAGCGCATGCCTACCTGCAGTTCATCAACGCCCATGAAGACGTCTTTCGGTACGCGCTGCACCAGGTTTTCGTCGTACTGACCGTAAGCGTCGTTTGCGCCCACCGCCACGTCAAATTTGTCGCCAGGTTCGTGACCTTCCAGCGCGGACTCCAGACCAGAGATCAGGGAGCCGTGACCGTGCAGGTAGTCCAGCGGCGCACTTACCGGAGACTCATCAACCAACACACCGTCTTCTGTACGTACCTGATAGGCCAGGCTGACCACCAGGTCTTTTGCTACTTTCATGATATCTCCTGAGCGTGGGAAAATTGCTGGCGCAGATTGTAACGGAATTCTGCCCCCGTGTACCCTTAAGCTTAAAAAAAGCTGGGCTATATCGCTAGTCCGGATGAAAAATCCCGATCACTTGCTCTTCTTTGCGAACATGCTCGCGGGCCTCTTTATCCGCCTCGCGCATCTGGTGGCCGCACTTAACGCACTCAACAATATCAACATTATTTTCGCGCCACATCGCCAGCGTATCCTGGGCCTGACAGGCCGGGCACTTGGCGCCCGCGATAAAACGTTTACGTATCGCCATACTTTTTACCCTCTATTCAAACTCGTCCCAGCCGTCCAGCTGCCGGCGCTCCTGCTGCATTTCGCGCTGGAAAATCTCTTCCAGCTCGCGCCGCGCCTCGCGAACGCGGGAGATCTGCTGCGTATCGGTATGCACTACCGGCATCAGCTCGCGCAGCATCCGCATATCGAGACGACGGAAGTGCAGCTGCGCCCGCAGCGCCTGATGAGGATGCATGCCCAGAGAGACCAGCGCCTTGCGCCCCAGCTCCAGCGCGCTGGAGAAGGTCTCGCGGGAGAACTGCGTGACGCCCGACTGGAGCAGTTCGTGCGCCTCAAAACGTCCCCGCGCCCGGGCAAGAATGGCCAGGTGCGGAAAGTGCTGCTGGCAAATCGCTACCAGCTTCATGGTGTCTTCCGGCTCGTTGCAGGTGATCACGATCGACTCCGCCGCCTCCGCGCCCGCCGAGCGCAGCAGCTCGACCTGGGTCGCGTCGCCGTAGTAGACTTTATAGCCATATTTCCGCATCAGGTTAACCGCGCTGATATCCCGCTCCAGCACGGTGATGCGCATTTTGTTGGCCATCAGCAGGCGCCCGATAACCTGGCCGAAGCGGCCAAAGCCAACGACGATGACCTGCGGCTTGTCATCTTCAACCCACGGGGTCTCCCCCTCCTCTTCCGGGCTGTTGAAGCGCCGGGAGAGTCCCTTATCGATGCCTTTCATCAGCAGCGGCGTGGTCATCATTGACAGCGTCACCGTGACCAGCAGCAGCGCCATCTGATCGTTATGGAACAGCCGCTGCGAGGAGGCGGTAGAGAAGAGCACAAAGGCAAACTCGCCACCCTGGCTGAGCACGCCGGCGAACTGCATCCGCTCTGAGCTTCTCAGGCCGTACAGGCGCGCCAGCAGATAGAGCACCGTGGTTTTTACCGCCACCAGAATCGCTACCGCTGCCACCACCCACAGTATATGGGTATAAAGCACGCCCAGATTCAGCGCCATCCCTACTGAGATAAAGAATAGCCCCAGCAGCAGGCCTTTGAACGGATCGATGGCCGATTCCAGCTCGTGACGGTACTCACTCTCCGCCAGCAATACGCCGGCGATAAAGGTACCGAGCGCCATCGACAGCCCCAGCGCATCCATAAACAGCGCCGAGCCGAGCACCAGCAACAGCGTGGCGGCGGTAAAGACCTCGCGCACGCCGGAGCCGGCAATAAAGCGGAACACCGGGCGCAGCAGATAGCGGCCCCCCACCAGCATCCCGCCGAAGGCGACCACTTTCATGCCGATCTTGATCCAGTCGAAGTGGTCATCGCCGCTGCCCGCCAGCAGCGGCACCAGCGCCAGAGCCGGGATCACCGCCAGATCCTGGAACAGCAGCACCGAGAACCCCAGCTGTCCCGCCTCGCTGCGGTTCATCCCCTTGTCGCGCATCAGCTGAAGCGCCATCGCGGTAGAGGACATCGCAAGGCCAATGCCGCCAATCACGGCCGCCTGCCAGGCGAAGTCGGTCAGCATCAGCAGTCCGGCGAGGATCGCCGCGCTAAGCAGCACCTGCGCTGCCCCAACGCCAAAGATCGACTGCCGCAGCTGCCATAGCTTCGACGGGTTTAGCTCCAGGCCGATGATAAACATCAGGAACACGACGCCCATCTCAGAGAAGTGGAGGATCTCATCGACGTCGCTGATAAATCCAAGCCCCCACGGGCCGATGGCAATGCCTGCCAGCAGGTAGCCCAGCACCGCGCCGATACCCAGCCGGGCAGCCAGCGGCACGGCGACCACGGCGGCAAACAGAAACAGTACGCCTGCCAGCAGCAGATCGGTTCCCTCCATCAGCGGCCTCCCGTCGCGGTGGGTGAGGCAAGCCATTCGCCGTAGGCCCGGGCATGGCTTGCCAGCTCCTCTTTCGGCTGGCGGCGCGCCCAGTAAACAATATACGGCGTCATCCACTGCATGCGGCACATGGCCGCCGTCAGCTCAAAAGGGCGCAGGATATCGCTAAGCGGATAGCGGTTGAGACCGTCGTAGCGGTAGGCGCTCTCTGGCTCGCCGGTGGTGATCACGCAGCGCCAGCGCTTGCCCGCCAGCTGGTTGCCTCCCGGCCCGCTGGCGAAGCCGCGGGTCAGGACGCGATCGAGCCACTCTTTGAGCAGCGCTGGACAGCTGTAGGTGTAGAGAGGAAACTGAAAGACGATCACGTCGTGCTCGCGCAGCAGCGCCTGCTCCCGGGGAATATCGATAAAAAAGTCTGGGTAGTGCGCATAGAGATCGTGCACGGTCACGTTGTGCAGCTGCATCGCCGGCTTAAGCAGGACCCGGTTGGCTATTGAGTCCTGGGATTCCGGATGGGCATACAGCAGCAGCACTCTGGCTGTCTGGGACATCACTCCCCTCCCGGTTCTATTTTTGTATATCGTTGTCGTTTCGGGCTACCATTGCGCCCCAGTGCGGCATTATAGGCGCACCCCACATTATCATAATGACAAATTAACATAGTCTGAACATACGGCGCTCTATGATTGTTTTCTCCTCACTACAAATTCGTCGCGGCGTGCGTGTCCTGCTGGATAACGCCACCGCCACCATCAACCCCGGCCAGAAAGTCGGGCTGGTGGGTAAAAACGGCTGCGGGAAATCGACCCTGCTGGCGCTGCTGAAAAACGAGCTTACCGCCGACGGCGGCAGCTTTACCTACCCTGCCAACTGGCAGCTGGCGTGGGTGAATCAGGAGACCCCGGCCCTCAGCGAGCCCGCCATCGACTATGTTATTGATGGCGATCGTGAGTATCGCCAGCTGGAGGCCCAGCTTAACGACGCCAACGAGCGTAACGACGGCCACGCCATAGCCACCGTTCACGGCAAGCTCGACGCCATTGACGCCTGGACCATTCGCTCCCGCGCCGCCAGCCTGCTGCACGGGCTGGGTTTCTCTACCGAGCAGCTGGAGCGCCCGGTAAGCGACTTCTCCGGCGGCTGGCGTATGCGTCTCAACCTTGCCCAGGCGCTGGTCTGCCGCTCGGATCTGCTCCTGCTCGATGAGCCGACCAACCACCTCGATCTCGACGCGGTGATCTGGCTCGAGCGCTGGCTGAAGAGCTACCAGGGGACGCTGATCCTCATCTCCCACGACCGTGACTTCCTCGATCCGGTTGTAGATAAAATCATCCATATCGAACAGCAGAATATGTTCGAGTATACCGGCAACTACAGCTCGTTTGAGCGCCAGCGCGCAACCCGTCTGGCGCAGCAGCAGGCCACCTATGAGAGCCAGCAGCAGCGCGTGGCGCATCTGCAAAGCTTTATCGACCGCTTTAAAGCCAAAGCCAGCAAGGCCAAACAGGCCCAGAGCCGGGTGAAGATGCTGGAGCGCATGGAGCTGATCGCCCCGGCGCACGTGGATAACCCCTTCCACTTTAGCTTCCGCGCGCCGGAGAGCCTGCCCAATCCGCTGCTGAAGATGGAGAAAGTGAGTGCGGGCTACGGCGATCGCACCATTCTTAACTCGATCAAGCTTAACCTCGTCCCTGGCTCGCGCATTGGCCTGCTGGGTCGCAACGGCGCGGGTAAATCGACGCTGATCAAGCTGCTGGCGGGCGAGCTTGCCCCCACCGGCGGTGATATTGGTCTTGCGAAGGGCATCAAGCTTGGCTATTTCGCCCAGCACCAGCTGGAGTTCTTGCGGGCGGATGAGTCGCCGCTGCAGCACCTGGCCCGCCTTGCCCCTCAGGAAGCGGAGCAGAAGCTACGGGACTACCTTGGCGGCTTTGGCTTCCAGGGCGATAAGGTTACCGAGAACACCGAACGCTTCTCCGGCGGTGAGAAAGCGCGGCTGGTACTGGCCCTGATCGTCTGGCAGCGTCCTAACCTGCTGCTGCTCGATGAGCCAACCAACCACCTCGATCTCGATATGCGCCAGGCCCTGACTGAAGCGCTGATTGAGTTCGAAGGCGCGCTGGTGGTGGTGTCGCACGATCGCCACCTGATCCGCTCTACCACCGACGATCTCTACCTGGTCCACGACGGCAAAGTCGAGCCGTTCGACGGCGATCTGGAGGATTACCAGCAGTGGCTGAGCGACGTGCAGAAGCAGGAGAATCAGCCTGCCGAGGCGGCGAAGGAGAATGGTAACAGCGCCCAGGCGCGTAAAGACCAGAAGCGCCGGGAAGCCGAGCTGCGCACCCAGACCCAGCCGCTGCGCAAAGAGATCGCCCGTCTGGAGAAAGAGATGGAGAAGCTCAACGCCCAGCTGGCGAAGGCCGAAGAGAAGCTTGGCGACAGCGGCCTGTACGATCAGAGCCGCAAGGCTGAGCTCACCGAGTGCCTGCAGGCCCAGGCGAGCGCGAAGTCAGGGCTTGAGGAGTGTGAGATGGCGTGGCTTGAGGCGCAGGAGCAGCTTGAAGGCATGCTGCAAAGTGAGTAACGCGAGGGGGCGAGAGGGTATTGCCCCATTTTCATAAACATAATTTATCTGCACAGGTATAGTATTCAGCAGATCACTGAAAAATAACTCGCACGACATGGCCCAAATAACTCCCTTACTGCTTCCCGCTGCGGCGGAAGATAATGTTGAATTCCGTCCGATGCCGGGGGCAAGCAACCCGCATTTACAGACGATGCTGCCGCGTATTTTGCGCCGTCGTCTGCAGTTTACCGCGCAGTGGCAGCGTCTTGAGCTGCCCGACGGCGACTTTGTCGATCTGGCATGGAGCGAGGATCCGCAGCAGGCGAAAGATAAGCCCCGGTTGGTGGTATTTCACGGCCTGGAGGGTAGCCTGCACAGCCCCTACGCCCACGGATTAATTCACGCGGCAAAGCAGCGCGGCTGGCTCGGGGTGGTGATGCACTTTCGCGGCTGCAGCGGCGAGCCTAACCGCCTGAACCGCATCTACCACTCCGGTGAAACCGAAGACGGCACGTGGTTCTTGCATTGGCTACGCAACACCTTTGGCGCCGCGCCTACCGCTGCGGTGGGTTACTCTCTCGGCGGCAATATGCTCGGCTGTCTGCTGGCTAAAGCTGACGATAGCCTGCCGCTCAACGCGGCGGTGATCGTCTCGGCTCCGCTGGTGCTGGAGGCCTGCAGCCTCCATATGGATAAGGGTTTCTCACGTTTCTATCAGCGTTACCTGCTCAACCTGCTAAAAGCCAACGCCAGACGCAAGCTCAAGGTCTATCCCGGTACCCTGCCGATCGATCTTGCCCAGCTCAAGCGCGTGCGCCGCATCCGTGAGTTTGATGACCTGATTACCGCAAAGGCGCACGGATTCGATGACGCCATCGACTACTACCGCCGAAGCAGCGCCATGCCGGTCCTGCCGCAGATCCGCAAGCCAACGCTGATTATCCATGCCAAAGACGATCCCTTTATGGATCACCACGTCATTCCGGCGGCGGGCCATTTACCCGCTAATATTGAATATCAGTTGACCGAACATGGCGGCCACGTTGGCTTCGTTGGCGGCACGCTGCGCCGCCCTGAGATGTGGCTTGAAAAGCGCATCCCCGACTGGCTGGCACCCTATCTGGAGGCATAGATGATTATTCCCTGGCAAGAGGTTGCACCCGAGACGCTCTACAGCCTGATTGAGAGCTTTGTCTTGCGCGAAGGCACCGATTATGGTGAACATGAGCGTTCGCTTGAGCAAAAGGTTGCCGACGTAAAGCGTCAGCTGGAAACGGGTGAGGCCGTGCTGGTGTGGTCAGAGCTGCACGAGACAGTCAATATTATGCCCCGGAAACAGTTTCGCGAATAACGCTGCGTCAGGCGATCCGCCCTCTTCTGCTGTTAATCAGGGAGTCGTTCGCTATGTCAGCCAAACATCCGGTGATTGCTGTCACAGGTTCCAGCGGTGCAGGTACCACCACCACCAGCCTCGCCTTTCGTAAAATATTTTCCCAGCTGGGTCTACGCGCCGCCGAGGTGGAGGGCGATAGCTTCCACCGCTATACCCGTCCGGAGATGGATATGGCGATCCGCAAGGCGCGCGATGCCGGGCGGCATATCAGCTACTTTGGTCCGGACGCCAACGACTTTGGTCTGCTGGAGCAGACCTTTATCGAATATGGTCACAACGGCACCGGACAGGCACGCAAGTATCTGCACACCTACGACGAAGCCGTCCCCTGGAACCAGGTGCCGGGCACCTTTACGCCGTGGCAGCCGCTGCCGGAACCCACCGACATTCTTTTTTACGAAGGATTGCACGGCGGCGTGGTGACGCCCCAGCACGACGTGGCGCGCCATGTGGATCTGCTGGTAGGGGTGGTGCCAATTATTAACCTCGAATGGATCCAGAAGATGATCCGCGACACCAGCGAGCGCGGCCACTCCCGGGAGACGGTGATGGACTCGGTGGTGCGCTCGATGGATGACTACATCAACTTCATTACGCCGCAGTTCTCCCGCACCCACATCAACTTCCAGCGCGTCCCCACGGTTGACACCTCAAATCCCTTTGCAGCCAAAAATATTCCCTCGCTGGACGAGAGCTTTGTGGTGATCCACTTTCGCGATCTGGAGGGTATCGACTATCCCTGGCTGCTGGCGATGCTGCAGGGATCGTTTATCTCCCACATCAACACCCTGGTGGTGCCGGGGGGCAAAATGGGACTGGCGATGGAGCTGATTATGCTGCCGCTGGTGCAGCGGCTGATGGAAGGCAAGAAGATTGAATAGGGTAATGCGCGACATGCAGGCCCGGTAAGCGCAGCGCCACCGGGCATAAAATCATCCCTCAACCACCTCGTAGGAGTGGGTGATATTGACCGCTTTCTCCAGCATCAGCGCCACGGAGCAGTACTTCTCCGCTGAGAGATCCACCGCGCGGGATACCGCCGCCTCCTTCAGCTCTTTGCCGGTAACGATAAAGTGCAGGTTGATGTGGGTGAAGAGACGCGGCGCCTCTTCCCGACGCTCGGAGGTCAGCTTCACTTCGCAATCGGTCACGCTATGACGCCCTTTCTGCAGGATCGACACCACGTCAATGGCGCTGCATCCGCCTGCCGCCATCAGTACCATCTCCATCGGGCTGGGGGCTTTGTCCCCGGAGTTGCCGTCCATTAAGACCTGATGCCCAGAGGCGGACTCGCCGAGAAACGTTAACCCTTCAACCCATTTTACGCGTGCTTGCATTTTCATCACTCCAGAGTGGCAATTTTCCCGACAGATTACGCGCGCAGAGCAAAACGCGCAACGGAAGGCGACCTGCATCAAGCTGAAGCGAGACACCAGGAGACACACGGCAAAAGCTATGCTAAAACAGTCGGGATGCTCCAGTAATGTATTGACATTATGCAGGTATGCAGAGGACTTCAACCATTACAGGCCGCATGCCTATATTGACGGCCCCCTTCCCAGGATTCGGGAAGCATATGATTGCAACCCCAGCCGCCGGACCCGTCCCGCGACTGGCGCCAGCTTATAACAGAGGATAACCGCGCATGGTGCTTGGCAAACCACAAACAGACCCGACTCTCGAATGGTTCTTGTCTCATTGCCACATTCATAAGTACCCGTCGAAGAGCACGCTGATTCACCAGGGTGAAAAAGCGGAAACGTTGTATTACATCGTCAAAGGCTCGGTGGCAGTGCTCATCAAGGATGAAGAAGGGAAAGAGATGATCCTCTCTTACCTGAACCAGGGAGACTTTATCGGTGAACTGGGCCTGTTTGAAGAGGGCCAGGAGCGCAGCGCATGGGTACGGGCGAAAACCGCCTGTGAAGTGGCCGAAATTTCCTATAAAAAATTCCGTCAGCTTATCCAGGTCAACCCGGATATTCTGATGCGCCTCTCGTCGCAGATGGCACGTCGCCTGCAGGTCACCTCTGAGAAAGTGGGCAACCTTGCCTTCCTCGACGTTACCGGCCGCATCGCGCAGACGCTGCTGAACCTGGCTAAACAGCCAGACGCCATGACCCATCCGGACGGGATGCAGATCAAAATCACCCGCCAGGAGATTGGCCAGATCGTGGGCTGCTCCCGCGAAACCGTGGGCCGTATTCTGAAGATGCTGGAAGATCAGAACCTGATCTCTGCACATGGTAAAACCATCGTCGTCTACGGAACGCGTTAAGCTTTAAGAACGGCGTGTCGCCTCTGCGCACGCCGTTTTTGCTCTCCCCCATGTGGCGCCGGTTAATCTACCACCCTGAAGTTAACTACGCACTGCGGCAAACGCTGGTGCTGTGCCTTCCCGTGGCCATCGGCCTGGCGTTAGGCCACCTGCAGCAGGGGCTACTGTTCTCGCTGGTGCCCGCCTGCTGTAACATTGCCGGTCTTGATACCCCACACAAACGCTTCTTTAAGCGCCTGATTATCGGCGGTTCGCTGTTTGCCGGCTGTAGCCTGGCGGTGCAGCTGCTGCTGGGGGCCAACGTTGCGCTCCCGCTGATCCTTGCCGGACTGGCAATGCTGCTGGGCGTCACGGCGGAAATCAGTCCTCTACACGCTCGCCTGCTGCCTGCCTCGCTCATCGCCGCTATCTTTACCCTGAGCCTGGCGGGCAATATGCCGGTCTGGGAGCCGCTGCTCATCTACGCCCTGGGCACGCTCTGGTATGGCGCATTTAACTGGTTCTGGTTCTGGCTGTGGCGCGAGCAGCCGCTGCGTGAGTCGTTAAGCCTGCTCTATCGCCAGCTTGCCGACTACTGCGAGGCGAAGTACAGCCTGCTAACGCAGCACGCCGACCCGGAGAAGGCCTTGCCACCGCTGCTGACGCGCCAGCAAAAGGCGGTGGATCTCATCAGCCAGTGCTATCAGCAGCTGCATATGCTCGCCGCCAACCAGCATAACGACTACAAGCGTCTGCTGCGGGCGTTTCAGGTGGCGCTGGATCTGCAGGAGCACATCTCGGTTAGCCTGCACCAGCCGGAAGAGGTGCAGAAGCTGGTGGAGCGCAGCCACGCCGAAGCGGTGATCCGCTGGAATGCGCAGGTGGTCGCCGCCCGGCTCCGGGTGCTGGCGGACGACATTCTCTACCATCGCTACCCGACCCGCTTCACTATGGAGAAGCAGATTGGCGCGCTGGAGAAGATCGCCCGCCAGCATCCGCAAAACCCGGTCGGGCAGTTCTGCGCCTGGCACTTTAGCCGTATTGCCCGCGTGCTGCGCACCCAGCGTCCGCTCTATACGCGCGATCTGATGGCCGACCAGCAGCGCCGCCAGCCGCTATGGGAGGCGCTCAAGAGCTACCTGTCGCTGAAATCTCCGGCGCTGCGCAACGCCGCCCGCATCAGCGTCATGCTGAGCGTCGCCAGCCTGATGGGCAGCGCGCTGCACCTGCCGAAGCCCTACTGGATCCTGATGACGGTGCTGCTGGTCACGCAGAACGGTTACGGTGCCACGCGGGTGCGTATTTTACACCGGGCGGCAGGGACGTTAGCGGGGTTGACCATCGCCGGGTTCGCCCTGCACTTTCATGTCCCGGAGGGGTACACGCTGCTGGGCATGCTGTTTATTACGCTGGTAAGCTACCTGATAATTCGTAAGAGCTACGGCTGGGCGACGGTGGGTTTCACCATTACGGCGGTTTATTCGATTCAAATTCTGACCCTGAGCGGCGAGAACTTTATCGTCGCCCGCCTGATCGATACCCTGATTGGCTGCCTGATCGCCTTCGGCGGGATGGTCTGGCTCTGGCCGCAGTGGCAGAGCGGGCTGCTGCGGAAAAATGCCCATGATGCGATTGAGAAGGATCAGGATGCGATTCGCCTGATCCTCAGTGACGATCCGCAGCCCACGCCGCTGGCTTACCAGCGGATACGGGTCAATCAGGCGCACAACGCGCTCTTTAACTCCCTCAACCAGGCGATGCAGGAGCCGGGGTTCAATACCCATTATCTGGAAGATATGAAGCTCTGGGTGACCCACAGCCAGTTTATCGTCGAACACATTAACGCCCTGACAACCCTGGCTCGGGAACACGCGATGCTAACGCCGGATCTGGCCCAGCGCTATCTGGAGTCCTGTGAGATTGCGCTTCAGCGCTGCCAGCAGCGGCTGGACTATGACGGGGCCGGGGCATCCGGAGACGCGAATATTCTTGAAGCGCCGGAGACGCTCACCCACGGCCCGATGAGCCCGATGGAGATGCATCTCCAGCGCATTATCGGGCACCTGAACAGCATGCACACTATCTCATCGGTGGCATGGCGTCAGCGCCCGCATCATGGCATCTGGCTTAACCGCAGGTGGAGTAAAGATTAAGCCCGGACGATGTTGGCTACCGCAGCGGCAAAACGCTGCATGCCTTCGTCAATATCCTGCTCGCTGACCACCAGCGACGGCGCAAAGCGCATCACGTCCGGCCCGGCATTCAGCACCATCACCCCCTCATCGGCGGCCGCGTAAAGCAGATCGCGGGCGCGCCCCTTGTACTGCGGTTTTAACTCTGCACCAATCAGCAGCCCCATGCCGCGAATATCGCTGAATACGTTGAACTGTTCATCGATCTGCTGCAAATGCTTCACGAAGCGTTGACGCTTCTCGCTGATGCCCTGCAGCACCTCAGGCGAGCTGATGATGTCAAAGGCCGCCCCCGCCACCGCGCAGGCCAGCGGGTTGCCGCCGTAGGTCGAGCCGTGGGAGCCCACGTGGAAGGCGCTGGCGATTGCCTCGGTGGTCAGCACCGCACTGATGGGGAAGCCGCCGCCCAGCGCCTTGGCGCTGGTGAGGATATCCGGCGTCACGCCGTAGTGCATGTAGGCAAAGAGATCGCCGCTGCGTCCCATTCCGCACTGCACTTCATCAAATACCAGCAGCGCCTGGTGCTGGTCGCACAGCTCGCGCAGGCCCTGTAAGAACGCTGGCGTTGCAGCAGTCACGCCCCCTTCCCCCTGCACCGGCTCAACGACCACTGCACAGGTGTGATCGTCCATTACCGCTTTGACCGCATGAAGATCGTTAAACGGCACGTGAATAATATCGGCGGGTTTCGGCCCAAAGCCGTCGGAGTACTTCGGCTGGCCGCCGACCGAGACGGTAAACAGCGAGCGTCCGTGAAAAGCGTTGTGGAAGGCGATGATTTTGGTTTTATAGGGGCTGTGGCGCGTAGAGGCGTAGTAGCGCGCCAGCTTAAAGGCGGTTTCGTTAGCCTCGGTGCCGGAGTTCATGAACAGCACGCGCTCGGCAAAGGTGGTAGCAATAATCTTGCGCGCCAGGCGCAGCGCCGGTTCGTTGGTAAAGACGTTGCTGGTATGCCACAGCGTTTCGCCCTGGCTTTTCAGCGCTTCCACCAGCGCAGGATGGCAGTGGCCCAGCGCCGTAACGGCAATCCCGCCCGCGAAATCAACATACTCCTTGCCCTGCTGATCCCACACTCGACTCCCCTTGCCCTTCACCGGGATAAACTCTGCCGGTGCATAAACGGGCAGAATTACTTCGTCAAAGGTTGCGCGCGTAACTGCGTTCTGTTCAGTTGCCATGTCATGCCCATCCGTTATATGCAGCAATAATTATGAAAATATAATCACAAAATATGCATAAAAAATCAGTGCGTGGCAACTAAAAATCGGCCTGATTAAGAAAGTTTGCCAGCAGCGCGTGTCCCTGCTCGCTCAGGATGCTCTCCGGGTGGAACTGTACTCCCTGCAGATCCCACTCCCGATGGCGAATAGCCATAATCTCCTGGGTGTCGCTCCATGCGGTTACCTCGAAGCAGTCGGGCAGCGTAGCGGGATCGATGAGCAGTGAGTGGTAGCGGGTGACGGTGAGCGGATTGTTCAGCTCATGAAACACGCCCCGGCCGCTGTGAGTAATGGCGGAGGTTTTGCCGTGCATCACCTTCTGCGCCCGGACGATGGTCGCGCCAAAAACCTGAGCAATCGCCTGGTGACCCAGGCAGACGCCGAGGATCGGCAGCTTACCGGCGTAGTGACGGATGACCTCCAGTGATATGCCTGACTCATCCGGCGTGCAGGGGCCGGGCGAGATAACGATCTTCTCGGGTGCCAGCGCCGCGATATCGGCGAGGGTTATCTCGTCGTTGCGCTTCACCACGACCTCTGCCCCAAGCTCGCAGAAGTACTGATAGAGGTTCCAGGTGAAGGAGTCGTAGTTGTCGATAAGCAGGATCATGGTAAGTCACTTGATAACTATCTTTGCGACATTGTACGCAGCCTGAGAAATTCTGACTACCACCCGCAATACAATGGGTTCACTATCGCACTACGCTTTATAAGGATACTTACCGTGACCGTAAAAAAAAGCTTTAAAAGCGCTGCTTTTGAAGCCATTCATAGTGCTGCTGCGGGTTTACATAGCGTGGAAGCTATTTCTCAGGAAACAATGCGTGGCTTTGATAAAACTAGTATTCAGCCGGTAGAAAACTCTCAACCGTACAAAAATGGGAAAGCGGGGCTAAAAGGCCGAATGGATTATCGCTAAAGCTGTTAAGTGTTATACAAAAGCATGGGCTGGACATATTGATATAGATATGTCCACCCCTGCGTAGGCCGGATAAGCGCAGCGCCATCCGGCAGCGTTCTACTCCGCTTCGCTCACCACGTGGGTAAAGATAGCGATAAGTGCCGAGAGGTCGCCCATTGCGCCGCTCTGGTTGGCTGCACTCCAGGCCTCTGGCGCAATGCCGCGCCAGTCCAACAGGTAGCCTGCGTGGATCGCCAGCTGTTCAAAGAAGATCCGCTCGGCGATACCGTTGCCGATGCGGAACGGGTGCAGGACGTTAATTTCGCAGTAGTAGTGCGCAAGTCGCTCGACAAACGCGTTCTTCTCCAGCCCCTGCAACCACTCCTCCTCTTCCAGCGACTGCATCAGGGCGTTGCCCTCGTTCTCGATATAGTCAAAATTACAGAAGCGCGTATCGCCCTGGTAGATATTGACCTCACGGATCTCACCGGCCCACTCGAAGATATCCTGATAGAGATGGCGATGGATGGCGCAGAGATGCGGTAGGCCTCGGGCAACGGGACCCAGCTCAAGGGTTGCGGCACGCAGCGCGGTAAACTCATATGCCGCCTGCTCCAGCTGTTTCGCCTGATGGATGCCCAGCCGGTTGCTCATCACGTTGCGGCCGGCGTAGAAGTACGGGTCGCGCCCGTCGCCAAACTTATCGCTCATGCTGCCTCCGCAGCGCCTCAAGGCGCGCCTCTGCTTCTTCTGCATTAAGCGTTACCAGGGCGCACTCCACCCCTTCCAGCAGCCTGCTGGCCTGGAAATTGACGTTACGCTGCTGCTCCCAGAGACGGGATTTTTGCCGTTCGGTGAGTTTTTTCGCCATTGTGTCTCCCTGATGATGTGCGTCATTTGCCACAAGTATAAGCGGCATTTTCACGTTACGCAGGGAAGCAGGCGGTGCACGGGCAGGAGATGCCCGTGCAGAAAAGGGTCAGGGCAGAACTTTTGCGGAGAGAATAACCACCGGTTTTGACGGCACATTCTGATACGGGCCGACGTCGTGGGTCTGTACCTGAGAGATCTTATCCGCGATATCCATACCTTTCACAACTTTACCAAAGACGGCATAGCCGAAGTCACGCTGGCCATGATCGAGGAAAGCGTTATCCGCCACGTTGATGAAAAACTGGCTGGTGGCGCTGTCTTTATCCGCGGTACGGGCCATAGAGATGGTGCCACGCGTGTTGCGCAGGCCGTTGTCCGCTTCGTTCTTAATCGGCGGGTTCGGCTGTTTCTGCTGCATCTGCTCGTTAAAGCCACCACCCTGCACCATAAAGCCCGGGATCACCCGGTGGAAGGTGGTGTTGTTGTAGAAGCCGCTGTTCACATAGTCGACAAAGTTTTTTACCGAGACCGGGGCTTTCTGGCTGTTCAGCTCCAGCTCAATGTTTCCGGCAGACGTGGTTAACAGAACGTGAGGATCGCCTTTTGCCGCGAGGGCTGCGGGTGAAATTGCAGAGAGAGCAAAGATAGCCGCCACAGCCGCCAGAGTCGTTTTAACCATGTGAATTCCTAACAGTGAACAGAGAAGAGAGCGAGTCGCTTGATTCTAAAGAGCATGCTGTCCCCAGGCCAGCGCTTTACTCAATTTTACGAATTTGAAACAGATGTGTCAGCACCTCACGACGCGGTAATAGAATGAAAATGTGTGACACATTTCAAAATAAAATGTGCAACGTGACCAATTTTCACTTTTAAAGATTTAAATGTGTCACCTGAACGCATAAAATCTGCCCGTTCACGGCGCCGTCAACGCGCTTTACACTTCTATTCACAGGCCAGTCATGACTAACAGCAACAGAATTAAGCTCACATGGATCAGCTTCTTCTCCTACGCCCTTACCGGTGCGTTGGTGATCGTCACCGGAATGGTGATGGGCGATATCGCGAAGTACTTTAATCTTCCGGTTTCCAGCATGAGCAACACCTTCACCTTCCTGAACGCCGGGATCCTGATCTCTATCTTCCTGAATGCCTGGCTGATGGAGATCGTGCCGTTAAAAACCCAGCTGCGTTTTGGCTTTGTGCTGATGGTGCTGGCCGTGGCGGCGCTGATGCTGAGCCACAGCCTGGCGCTCTTCTCCGCCGCCATGTTTGTACTGGGTCTGGTGAGCGGTATTACTATGTCCATCGGCACCTTCCTGGTGACCCAGATGTATGAAGGCCGTCAGCGTGGCTCTCGCCTGCTGTTCACCGACTCCTTCTTCAGCATGGCCGGGATGATCTTCCCGATGGTGGCCGCTTTCCTGCTGGCGCGCAGCATTGAGTGGTACTGGGTCTACGCCTGCATCGGCCTGGTCTATGTCGCCATCTTCGTGCTGACCATCGGCTGTGAGTTCCCGGCGCTGGGCAAACATGCTGCTCCAAGCGATAAGCCAGTGGTAAAAGAGAAGTGGGGCGTTGGCGTCCTGTTCCTCTCCATCGCTGCGCTCTGCTATATCCTCGGCCAGCTGGGCTTTATCTCCTGGGTGCCGGAGTATGCCAAAGGTCTGGGCATGGACGTCAGCGGTCAGGGCAAACTGGTTAGCGACTTCTGGATGTCCTACATGATCGGCATGTGGGCGTTTAGCTTTATCCTGCGCTTCTTCGACCTGCAGCGTATTCTGACCGTGCTGGCGGGAATGGCGACCGTGCTGATGTATCTCTTCATCACCAGCAGCCCGGAGCATATGGCGTGGTTTATTCTGGCCCTGGGCTTCTTCTCCAGCGCCATCTACACCACCATCATTACCCTTGGCTCCCAGCAGACCAAAGTGGCTTCGCCGAAGCTGGTTAACTTTGTTCTTACCTGCGGCACCATTGGCACTATGCTGACCTTTGTGGTCACCGGTCCTATCGTTGCCAACAGCGGCCCCCAGGCGGCGCTGATGACGGCTAACGGCCTCTATGCCGTGGTATTTGTGATGTGCTTTGCGCTTGGCTTCGTTACTCGCCATCGTCAACACAACAATACGGCTTCTGCCCACTAAGCTATTCCAGCCCCTTTTCGTCCTGAAAAGGGGCTAGCGCTCTCCCCTCCCAATGGTTTAGCCCCGTTAATCTTTAGTAGTAAACCGACGCCAGTAAAAACCCTCTTTTTTGTATGTTATTTGTGCTATCCCGAAAAGCCAGTTAATTCCGTGACTTAGAAAAATGCTGCTAAATCAGTAATATACTCCTTAGGGAGTAGGTAAAGGTGAACTTGATTTGCATCAATAAATGCCCCGGCTGAATCGTTAAGGTAGGCAGTAATAGAAAAGAAATCGAGGCAAAAATGAGCAAAGTCAAAATCGCTATTATCGGTAACGGCATGGTCGGCCACCGTTTTATCGAGGATCTCCTCGATAAAGCTGACGCTGCCCGTTTCGACATTACCGTGTTTTGTGAAGAGCCGCGGAAAGCCTACGATCGCGTACATCTCTCTTCTTACTTCTCTCACCACACCGCCGAAGAGCTCTCTCTGGTGCGGGAAGGCTTCTATGAGAAGCACGGCGTCAAGGTGCTGGTAGGTGAGCGGGCTATCACCATCAACCGTCAGGAGAAGGTGATCCACTCCAGCGCGGGCCGCACGGTCTATTACGATAAGCTGATTATGGCCACCGGCTCCTATCCGTGGATCCCACCGATTAAAGGCTCCGAAACTCAGGATTGCTTTGTTTACCGCACCATTGAAGATTTAAACGCCATCGAAGCCTGCGCGCGCCGTAGCCGCCGGGGCGCGGTGGTGGGCGGCGGCCTGCTCGGGCTGGAAGCCGCCGGGGCACTGAAAAACCTCGGCGTAGAGACCCACGTCATTGAGTTCGCGCCGATGCTGATGGCCGAGCAGCTTGACCAGATGGGCGGCGAGCAGCTGAAACGCAAAATTGAGAGCATGGGCGTGCGCGTGCACACCAGCAAAAATACCCAGGAGATT
The DNA here is from genome assembly GCF_032052675.1 of Pseudescherichia sp. NCBI lineage: Bacteria > Pseudomonadati > Pseudomonadota > Gammaproteobacteria > Enterobacterales > Enterobacteriaceae > Pseudescherichia > Pseudescherichia sp. The sequence continues at coordinate 400,185 of NZ_DAMBWA010000003.1, read as the reverse complement.
GTCCAGGAGGGCGTTGAGGGTCGTAAGACCATGCGCTTTGCCGATGGCAGCAGCCTGGAGATCGACTTCATCGTCTTCTCCACCGGTATTCGCCCGCGCGACAAGCTGGCGACCCAGTGCGGGCTGGCAACGGCCCAGCGCGGTGGGATCATGGTGAATGACACCTGCCAGACCTCCGACCCGGATATCTACGCCATCGGCGAATGCGCCAGCTGGAACAACCGCGTCTATGGCCTGGTCGCCCCCGGCTACAAAATGGCACAGGTGGCCGTGGACCATATTCTCGGTACCCCGAACGCCTTTGAAGGCGCGGACCTTAGCGCCAAGCTGAAGCTGCTGGGCGTGGACGTCGGCGGCATTGGCGATGCGCATGGCCGCACGCCAAACTCTCGCAGCTATGTCTACCTGGACGAGAGCAAAGAGGTCTACAAACGTCTGATCGTCAGTCCGGATAACAAAACCCTACTCGGTGCGGTGCTGGTGGGCGACACCAGCGATTTCGGCAACCTGCAGCAGCTGGTGCTGAACGCCATCGAGCTGCCGGAGAATCCGGACGCGCTGATCCTGCCTGCCCACGCGGGCAGCGGCAAACCCTCTATCGGCGTCGATAAGCTGCCGGACAGCGCGCAGATCTGCTCCTGCTTCGACGTGACCAAAGGCATGCTGATCTCCGCCATCAACAAGGGCTGCCATACGGTGGCAGCGCTGAAGGCGGAAACCAAAGCCGGTACCGGCTGCGGCGGCTGTATCCCGCTGGTGACTCAGGTGCTGAACGCCGAGCTGGCGAAACAGGGTATCGAAGTGAACCACAGCCTGTGTGAACACTTTGCCTACTCCCGTCAGGAGCTGTATCACCTGATCCGCGTGGAAGGGATTAAAACCTTTGACGAGCTGCTGGCGAAACATGGTAAAGGCTACGGCTGTGAAGTATGTAAACCTACCGTTGGCTCCCTGCTGGCCTCCTGCTGGAACGAATACATTCTGAAGCCACAGCACACGCCGCTGCAGGATACCAACGATAACTTCCTCGCCAACATTCAGAAAGATGGTACCTACTCGGTGATCCCGCGCTCTGCCGGCGGTGAAATCACCCCAGAGGGGCTGATGGAGGTGGGTCGTATCGCCCGCGAATTTAACCTCTACACCAAAATCACCGGCTCCCAGCGTATCGGCCTCTTCGGCGCACAGAAAGATGACCTGCCGGAGATCTGGCGTCAGCTGATTGAAGCCGGATTCGAAACCGGCCATGCCTATGCCAAAGCGCTACGCATGGCGAAAACCTGCGTCGGCTCGACCTGGTGCCGCTACGGCGTGGGCGACAGCGTGGGCTTCGGCGTTGAGCTGGAGAACCGCTACAAAGGCATTCGTACCCCGCACAAAATGAAGTTTGGCGTCTCTGGCTGCACCCGCGAATGTGCGGAAGCGCAGGGTAAAGACGTGGGCATCATCGCCACTGAAAAAGGCTGGAACCTCTATGTCTGCGGTAACGGCGGGATGAAACCACGCCATGCGGACCTGCTGGCGGCGGATCTCGACCGCGACACCCTGGTACGCTACCTCGACCGCTTTATGATGTTCTACATCCGCACCGCCGACAAGCTGACCCGTACCGCCTCCTGGCTGGATAACCTTGAAGGCGGCATTGACTACCTGAAGAGCGTGATTATTGACGACAAGCTTGGCCTGAACAGCCAGCTGGAAGCGGAGATGGCCCGCCTTCGCGACGCCGTTATCTGCGAGTGGACCGCCACCGTCAACGATCCGCAGGCGCAGGTGCGCTTCAAACACTTTATCAACAGCGATCGCCGCGATCCGGCGGTACAGATTGTACCGGAACGTCAGCAGCATCGTCCGGCCACGCCGTATGAGCGTATCCCGGTCACTCTGGTGGAGGAAACCGTATGAGCCAGTGGAACACCGTCTGTCAACTCGCTGACATCGTGCCGGCAACCGGCGTCTGCGCCCTGCTGAATAACCAGCAGATCGCGATTTTCCGCCCGCGGGCCGATGAGCAGATCTATGCCATCAGCAACATCGATCCCTTCTTTGAGGCCAGCGTACTGTCGCGCGGCATCATCGCCGAGCACGACGGCGAACTGTGGGTCGCCAGCCCGCTGAAGAAACAGCGCTTCCGCCTGCGCGACGGCCTGTGCATGGAGGATGCCGACCACTCCGTGGCGCGCTTCGATGCGCGGGTCAAAGACGGCGAAGTACAGATCAAAGCGTAATACCCCGGCGGGGGTGCAATGCTCCCGCCCGTTAACTTTCTCTTTTTAAACTTTTTCTTTTTAACTTTTTTCTTTTTTAACTTTGGATGATCAATACCATGTTTACCGACACCATCAACAAGTGTGCGGCTAACGCTGCGCGCATTGCACGCCTCTCTACACATAATCCACTGGGCTTCTGGATCAGCTCCGCGATGGCCGGGGCCTACGTGGGCCTGGCGATTATCCTGATTTTTACCCTTGGCAACCTGCTCGACCCGGCGGTACGTCCGCTGGTGATGGGCGCGACCTTCGGCATCGCGCTGACGCTGGTGATCATTGCTGGCTCCGAGCTGTTTACCGGCCACACCATGTTCCTGACCCTGGGCGTGAAAGCGGGCACCATCAGCCACGGCCAAATGTGGGCAATTCTGCCGCAGACCTGGCTGGGCAACCTGGTGGGTTCGGTGCTTGTAGCCCTGCTCTACTTCTGGGGTGGCGGCAGCCTGCTGTCGGTAGATACCAGCCTGGTACACACCGTCGCGCTGGCGAAAACCAGCGCCCCTGCCAGCGTGCTGTTTTTCAAGGGCGTGCTCTGCAACTGGCTGGTTTGCCTGGCAATCTGGATGGCGATCCGCACCGAGGGCGCGGCGAAGTTTCTTGCTATCTGGTGGTGCCTGCTGGCGTTTATCGCCTCCGGCTACGAGCACTCGGTTGCCAACATGACCCTGTTCGCTCTATCGTGGTTCGGCCACCACAGCGATGCGTATACGCTTGCAGGTATCGGGCATAACCTTTTGTGGGTAACCCTGGGGAATACTTTATCCGGAGCCATATTTATGGGGCTGGGATATTGGTATGCTACCCCTCGCGCAGAGCGTCCCACTCCTGCTAAAAACGCCGCGCAGGAAACCGTTAGCCCTTAAAGCGAGTTAGCGCTTAAAACTACAACGAGGTTATGTCGTGCACCATCTTCCTATTTTTTGCCAGTTACGCGATCGCGACTGCCTGCTCGTCGGCGGTGGCGATGTCGCAGAGCGTAAAGCCCGCTTGCTTCTGGAAGCCGGTGCGCGGCTTACCGTCAATGCGCTGCACTTCGATCCGCAGTTTACCGTGTGGGCGGACGAAGGCATGGTCACCCTGGTGGAGGGCCACTTTGATGAGGCGCTGCTCGATCCCTGCTGGCTGGTGATTGCCGCTACCGACGACGATGCGGTGAATCAGCAGGTCAGCGATGCGGCGGAAGCGCGCCGCATCTTCTGCAACGTGGTTGATGCGCCGAAAGAGGCGAGCTTTATCATGCCATCGATTATCGACCGCTCGCCGCTGATGGTGGCGATCTCCTCCGGCGGCACCTCGCCTGTGCTGGCGCGCCTGCTGCGGGAAAAGCTGGAGTCGCTGCTGCCGCTGCACCTGGGAAAAATTGCTGGCTACGCCGGCACCCTGCGCGGGCGAGTCAAAGCCACCTTTGCCACTATGGCCGAGCGCCGTCGCTTCTGGGAGAAGTTTTTCACCAACGACCGTCTTGCTCAGTATCTGGCCAACAGCGATAGCCTTGCTATCGACAACGAGACGGAGTCGCTGTTTAACACGCCGCTTGATAACCGGGGAGAAGTGGTGCTGGTTGGTGCGGGGCCAGGCGATGCCGGGCTGCTGACGCTCAAGGGCCTCCAGCAGATCCAGCAGGCAGACGTGGTGGTCTATGACCGTCTGGTCTCGGACGACATTATGAACCTGGTGCGCCGCGACGCCGACCGTATTTTTGTCGGTAAACGCGCGGGCTACCACTGCGTGCCGCAGGAGGAGATCAACCAGATCCTGCTGCGTCAGGCGCAGTCCGGCAAGCGCGTGGTGCGCCTGAAAGGGGGCGATCCCTTTATCTTTGGCCGCGGCGGCGAAGAGCTGGAGACACTGTGCCATGCGGGTATTCCTTTCTCCGTGGTGCCGGGGATTACCGCCGCCTCGGGCTGCTCCGCCTACTCCGGTATTCCGCTGACCCACCGCGACTACGCCCAGAGCGTGCGGCTGATCACCGGCCACCTGAAGACCGGCGGCGAGCTGGACTGGGAGAACCTGGCCGCAGAGAAGCAGACTCTGGTGTTCTATATGGGGCTAAACCAGGCCGTAACGATCCAGCAGAAGCTGATCGAGCACGGGATGCAGGCAGATATGCCGGTTGCGCTGGTGGAGAACGGTACGGCGGTACAGCAGCGGGTCGTGAGCGGTGTATTAAGCGAGCTGGGTACGCTGGCGCAGCAGGTTGAGAGCCCGGCGCTGATTATCGTGGGCCGCGTCGTGGCCCTGCGCGACAAGCTGAACTGGTTCTCGAACCACTAATTATCATCGTAGGCCGGGCAAGGCAACGCCGCCGCCCGGCACAACGAGCAACGCCCGGTGGCGCTGCGCTTACCGGGCCTACACTCGTCTTTACGGCTTGGCGACAAAGCCAATGGCTTGGTATACCGCTTTCAGCGTCTCTGCGGCGCGAGCGCTGGCTTTCTCGGCACCCTCTTTCATAATGCGCTGCAGGAAGGCTTCATCGTTACGATAGCGGTGGTAGCGCTCCTGAAGCTCGGTCAGCATGCCGGAAACCGCTTCCGCGACTTCACCCTTCAGGTGGCCATACATTTTGCCTTCGAAGTGCTGCTCCAGCTCGGCAATGCTCTGCCCGGTCACGCCAGAGAGGATATCCAGCAGGTTAGAGACGCCCGCCTTCTCCTTCACGTCGTAGCGCACGACCGGCGGCTCTTCGGAGTCGGTTACCGCACGCTTGATCTTCTTCACCACCGACTTCGGATCTTCCAGCAGGCCGATAACGTTGTTGCGGTTATCGTCAGACTTGGACATCTTCTTGGTCGGCTCCAGCAGCGACATCACGCGGGCACCGGATTTCGGAATGAACGGCTCCGGTACTTTGAACACGTCGCCGTAGATAGCGTTAAAGCGCTGGGCGATATCGCGGCTCAGCTCCAGATGCTGCTTCTGATCCTCACCAACCGGGACCTGGTTGGTCTGATAGAGCAGAATGTCTGCCGCCATCAGCACCGGGTAGTCAAACAGGCCGGCGTTGATGTTCTCGGAGTAGCGCGCTGACTTGTCTTTAAACTGGGTCATGCGGCTCAGCTCGCCGAAATAGGTGTAGCAGTTCAGCGCCCAGCCCAGCTGCGCGTGCTCCGTCACGTGGGACTGAACGAAAATGGTGCTCTTCTCGGGATCGATCCCGCAGGCCAGGTAGAGCGCCAGCGTATCCAGGGTGGCCTTGCGCAGCTTCTCTGGATCCTGACGGGCGGTAATGGCGTGGAGATCGACGATGCAGTAGATGCAGTCGTAGTCATCCTGCATGGTTACCCACTGGCGCAGCGCACCCATATAGTTGCCGATGGTCAGTTCACCTGAGGGCTGTGCGCCACTAAAGACGATGGGCTTAGTCATTTTTCTGTTCCTGATGTTCACTATATGGAAGCCCAAGCGCGGGCAGTAACTCTTTGAAATGGTCGAAGATATGATCCGGTTCGCTCAGCGCGATGGCTTCGCCGTAGTTGTAGCCGTAGGTGAGGCCCACGGCGGCGCAGCCAGCCGCCTTCGCCGCCTGAATATCATTCCGCGAATCGCCAACAAACAGCAACGCCTGCGGCGCCACCCCTAGCTTCTCGGCTACCAGCAGCAGCGGCTCCGGGTGCGGCTTTTTGTTTTTGACGTCGTCACCGCCGATCACCAGCGTGAAATAGCGGGCGATATCCAGCGCCTCCAGCAGCGGCGCAACAAACGGCGTCGGCTTGTTGGTTACCAGCGCCAGCGGATAGCCCTCTTCATGCAGCGCGGCCAGGGTGCCAGCCACGTCCGGGAAGAGGAAGCTGCCCTCTTCGACGGCCTCGGCATAGTAGCGGTCAAACAGCTTGCGCAGGATGCGGGCCTGCTCCTCTTCGGGAATGGCAGCATGATCGATAGCCGGTTTGCCCGCCATCGCACGCTGGCTGGCGTGCTCCTGACGAGACCAGGCCAGCGCCCGCTGCATCAGTACATCTGCACCGTTGCCGATCCACGTGACTACTCGCGCCTCACCGGCGGCAGGCAGCTCCAGGGCATAAAGCGCCTGGTCTACCGCCTGGGTCAGGCCTGGGGCGCTATCCACCAGCGTGCCGTCGAGATCGAAGGCAACCGCACGGATCCCATCGATTTTTTTAACCATGATGAACCTTTGCCAGCTCGCTGCGCATGTTATCGATCACCTTGCGATAATCCGGCTGGTTAAAAATAGCCGAGCCCGCGACAAACATATCTGCACCAGCAGCGGCAATCTCACCGATGTTATCCGCCTTCACGCCGCCATCAACTTCAAGGCGAATATCGTAGCCAGAGGCATCAATACGACGGCGCACTTCGCGCAGCTTATCGAGCGTATGAGGAATAAAAGATTGGCCACCGAAGCCAGGGTTGACCGACATCAGCAGGATGACGTCCAGCTTGTCCATAACGTAGTCAAGCCAGCTCAGGGAGGTCGCCGGGTTGAATACCAGCCCCGCTTTGCAGCCATGCTCTTTAATCAGCTGCAGCGAGCGGTCGACGTGCTCGGTAGCTTCCGGATGGAAAGTAATAATGCTCGCGCCTGCGGCAGCGAAATCCGGGATCAGACGATCAACCGGTTTCACCATCAGGTGGACGTCAATCGGGGCGGTGATGCCATAGTCGCGCAGGGCTTTCAATACCATCGGCCCCATCGTCAGGTTGGGGACGTAGTGGTTATCCATGACGTCAAAATGCACCACGTCACCACCGGCCGCCAGCGCGTTCGCGGTGTCCTCACCCAGGCGGGCAAAGTCAGCCGACAGAATTGAAGGGGCAATCAAATACTGTTTCATCCGCATCTCCTTGAGAACTATTTTTTGTCTGCCGGGCGATAGAGCGCCAGCAGTTCGTCCACCTTTTTGCGTGTGCCACCGTTGCTGCTAATGCTGCGGCGCACTTTAACCTGAAAATGCGTCGCCGCTTTGTACCACTCACGGGTGTCCGGCGTATCGTGATTCGAAATTAACACCGGGATTTGCTTGCTGACCAGCATTTCCGCCATCTCTGCCAGACGCGCCTGCTCTAGCGGGCTAAAGCTGTTGGTATGGTAGGCGGTAAAGTTCGCCGTTGCGGAGAGAGGCGCATAGGGCGGATCGCAATAGACCACGGAGTTAACGTCGGCGAGTTCCATGCACTCCTCATACGAGAGGCAACGAAACTCTGCGCTCTGCGCCTTTTCAGCAAAATGGTACAGCTCGGCTTCCGGGAAGTAGGGCTTTTTATATCGGCCAAAGGGCACGTTAAACTCGCCGCGCAGGTTATAGCGGCACAGGCCGTTATAGCCGTGGCGGTTAAGATATAAAAACAGCACCGCACGCCGCAAGGGATCCTGGCACTGGTTGAACTCGCTACGCAGTTGGTAGTAGATCTCAGCCTGGTTATGCTGCGGCGTAAACAGCTCGCGGGCGCTGAGAACGTACTCATCGGTGCGGGTTTTAACGATATTGTAGAGACCGATCAGATCGCTGTTGATATCCGCAAGGATATAGCGCGAAAAGTCGGTATTCAGAAATACCGACCCGGCCCCGACGAAGGGTTCAATGAGACACTCACCCGGCGGTAAATGTTTTTTAATGTCGTCGAGCAGGGGGTACTTCCCCCCTGCCCATTTCAGAAAAGCGCGATTTTTTTTCATGCTGACTAACTAATGACACCCTTTGCAGCTGGGGCGGAAGCCCGACAGCATTTGCGCTTTACTCATTACTTGAGATCGGCCTGCACCTGATGCAGCGGCTTCGCCCACGGGTTTTTCGCCTGCACGTCGGCTGGCAGCGTAGAGACGGCGCGTTTCGCTTCATCTTTCGAAGCATAGACGCCGCTCACCAGCACATACCACGGCTGACCGTTACGCGAAGTCTGATAAACCACGAAGTTTTTCAGATTCTCTTTCTTCGCCCACGCGTTCAGGTTGTTGTAGTTCGACGAGCTGCTCAGCTGCAGCGTGTAGTGGCTGCCCGGCGCTGACTTCAGAGAACCCACGTTGCCGGTAGAGGCGTTGGCCGTGGCCGCAGGCGCTGCTGCTGCGGCGGCGGCTGGCGCAGGGGTCGTCGTAGCAGGCTTAGCCGACTGGGTCGGTGCCGTTGCCGTGACCGCTGCAGACGGTTTTGCCGCAGGCGCTGCGCTGGCCGTTGCTTTTGGCTGGGTAGCGCTGGCCGCCGGCGCGGTCGTGGCCGCCGTCTCGGTACGCTTCGGCTGGGTAGCCGCTTTCGGCGCACTCTGAGCTGGCTTCGGCTCAATGGTGGTCTGCTGGCGCTCGGTGCGCGGCGCAGCACGATGCTCGGTTGCGGATGCCTGACGCTCAGACGCGGCAGCCTGGCGCGATTCCGCTGCTTTAGCGTTATGCACCGGCGCGACGGTAGCAGGCTCGGTTGGCAGAGTGGAGTTCACCGCCACGCTGTTTATCTGGTTTTGATTCTGCGGCTGCGCCAGCGCGTTGTTTAGATCGCCCTGCACTTCTACGCGCTGCTGCCCTTCCGGCGCGGCAGCTGTCTGCCCCTCGGTTGGGGTGGAAGCGATTGGCGGCAGGGAGACATCCTGCGGATTACCCGCCGTCTGCTCAGCCGAGGTAGCGCCTGGCGCAGGCTGCGTGCCATTGGCCTGATCGGCGGCGTTATCTGACAGGTTGACGCTCTTCTCAGCCGATGCCTGTTCGCTGCCGGAATTATCGGCAGGCGATTTCAATGCGGAGCCAATGCCAACGATCAGCAGCAGCAGAACCAGGATCCCCAGCCCCATCATCAGGTACTGGCGGGAGGCGGGTTTGGCGGCAGGGGCTTTTTTACGCTTGCGGGGACGACGCTCTACGCGCTCCTCATCCACGGCGCTCTCTTCCAGCTCCTCCTCTTCCTCATAGCTTTCGTCTACCTCTTCACGTGCTTTGCGCGTCCGTGAAGGGCGACGATCGTCAGCGTCCAGATCGACATCATCGAAGTTGATCTGCGGATCGCTGTCGCGTTCAGAAGACTGGCGCGTGCGACCAGGGCGACGATCGCTGGGATCGGTTTTCAGCTCGTCTTCTGGTTTGAATTCATCCATTTAACACCCCACTCAAAGGCTAATGCCAACCACTAGTGCGCATTGCCCGAAGTTAAACACCACGACTGGCGTGGCCAGACCTTTCTAGTTTTCACGCCTGCTGGCAATCAGCAATAGCGCCAAGAACAACATCGTGTGGCACTCCGCCACGTACTTCACTCTTCCCTATCGCCAGCGGCAGGACTAAACGCATCTCGCCCGCCAGCACCTTTTTGTCACGCAGCATGTGAGGAATGTAGGCCTCTGCGGACATCTCCTGCGGACCGTTGACCGGTAGGCCAGCGCGCGTGAGTAAGGTAATAATTCGCTGCGTATCGTCCCGGCTAAACTGGCCGAGGCGTTCGGCTGCGCGTGCTGCCATAACCATTCCCGCCGCCACCGCTTCACCGTGCAGCCAGTTACCGTAGCCCATTTCGGCTTCGATAGCGTGACCAAACGTGTGGCCTAAGTTGAGTAAAGCACGTAAGCCTGTCTCACGCTCGTCCGCGGCGACAACTTCAGCTTTCAGTTCACAACAGCGGCGAATGCAGTAGGCCAGGGCCGGGCCGTCGAGACGCAGAAGCGCATCAAGATTCTCTTCGAGCCAGCTAAAGAACGCGGCGTCAAGAATGATGCCGTACTTGATGACTTCAGCCAGACCAGAGGAGAGTTCGCGCGCCGGAAGCGTCGCCAGGCAGTCGAGATCGACGACTACCGAGGCGGGCTGGTAGAACGCGCCGATCATATTTTTGCCGAGAGGGTGATTCACCGCCGTCTTGCCGCCAACGGAAGAATCGACCTGAGAAAGGAGCGTGGTGGGCACCTGAATAAAGCGTACGCCACGTTGATAGCTCGCTGCCGCGAAGCCGGTAAGATCGCCGACCACGCCGCCGCCAAGGGCGATCAGCGTCGTGTCGCGCCCGTGAGGTTTCTGCAACAGCGCGGTGAAGACCGTATCCAGAACCGCCAGGCTTTTGTACTGCTCGCCGTCCGGCAGCACAACGCTGTCTACCCGCACGCCCGCCAGTTCAAGAACATGGCGGATTTTTTCAAGATAGAGCGGAGCCAGCGTTTCGTTAGTGACCAGCATCACCTGGTCGCCTGACTTCAACGGCAAGAAGGAAGCTGGATCGTTAAACAAACCAGCCGCGATGGTGATTGGGTAACTACGTTCCCCAAGAGTGACGGTAATCCTCTCCATGACGCGACATCCACCTTAATTGCGTAAACCTGCAGGCGTTATAGTAAGCCAGAATCAGTTGCTTTCCAGCATATGAATAATCTGGTTTGCGACCACTTTTGCGCTCTGATCGTCGGTGCGGATGGTGACGTCGGCAATCTCTTCGTAGAGAGGGTTCCGTTCGTCAGCCAGCGCTTCGAGAACTTCCCGCGGCGGCGTCTCCACCTGTAACAGTGGGCGTTTTTTATCACGTTGAGTACGAGCCAGCTGCTTTTCAATAGTGGTTTCCAGATACACCACTACGCCACGGGCGGAGAGACGATTACGGGTTTCGCGGGATTTCACAGAGCCGCCGCCTGTCGCCAGCACAATGCCCTGCTTCTCGGTCAGTTCGTTAATGACCTTTTCTTCGCGATCGCGGAAACCTTCTTCACCTTCTACATCGAAGACCCAGCCCACATCAGCTCCGGTTCGTTTCTCAATCTCTTGATCAGAATCGTAAAATTCCATATTGAGTTGTTGAGCTAACTGACGCCCAATAGTGCTTTTGCCGGCACCCATAGGCCCAACCAGAAAGATATTGCGTTTCTCTGCCATTTTTTCGGTACTACTATAAGACTATTCGTTAATGGTAAACCCACTTCGCAGACACCTGGCGGAGCAGGACATGAACTGAAACCTCATATGCGTAAGTTCGAGAATCAGACTGAAAATTATCTCAATACTCGCGCTGTTTTGGCAACTGAATAAATCACCAACCTTGCGAAGAGGCCAATTGAGGTAAGACGGGAGTAGCTGACGCTCAAAATCGGTACTCCTTGTAAGCTAATTCATCCCTCACGTCAAACACCTGAGTTCAGTTCATGGCAAAAATCATCATATTTGAACGGCACCATTAGCGCGTTAATGCAGCGGCATGAGACGTGGTGTGATGAAAACCACCAGCTCGCGGCGCTCGTTATCGTTACCATCGTGGCGAAAAAGGCGACCAAACCAGGGCAGGCTGCCAAGCCCGGGCACGCTCTCGCTGCCGGATTTATTCTGTTGTTGAAAGATGCCGCCCAGCGCCAGCGTATCACCGCTGCCTACTTCCACCTGGGTTTCGATCTCCTGCTTATCGATAGCCAGTACCTCACCGTCCGCCTGCTGGAGCACCTGGCCGGGCATATTCTGGCTGATATGCAGCTTCAGGCGCACCCTGCCGCCCTGCAGCACCGTTGGCGTCACCTCCATCCCCAGTACCGCCTCCTTGAACTCCACCGAGGTCGCGCCGCTTTCGCCGCTGGAGACCTGATAGGGAATTTCACTGCCCTGCTTAATACTGGCAGGCTGCTGATGCGAGGCCAGCAGGCGCGGGCTGGCGATAATCTCCAGCTGCTGCGCCTGCTCAAGGGCCGACAGCTCGACGTCCAGCAGGCGGCCATCGATGCGTCCAATATTGAATCCCACGCGCGTTGTGGCCTCGCTCACCGAAAGATCGCTGCTCAGGGTGGTGATATCGCCGATCTTCCCTGCCGCCTGCGCTTCGGCCAGCGTCCATTTAATTCCCAGTTCGCGCAGGCTCTTTTCATTAATAGTTACAATATGGGCCGCCAGCTCGACCTGGGCGACGGGCAGATCCATCTGTGCGATCCAGTGCTCCATAGCCTGTAGCGCCGCTGCGTTGTCGCGCAGCAGCAGGCGGTTCAACCGTTTATCAACCATTATTGTACCCTGCGGGCTCAGCAGCTTCCCTCCCGCCTTGGCCAGCTCTTCCGCTTCGGCATAGCGTAGCGTAACGCTCTTCCCTACCAGCGGTAGCGTGCTCTGCCGCTGGGTTTTATCAGCCTCACGCCTCTCCTGCTGCTGTTGCCCCCACGCCTGGGTATGCACCTGAAGAATGCTGCCCTCTTTCTGCAGGATCAGCCCAGCGCTGGCGATCACCGTTTGCAGAGCCTGCTTCCACGGAACGTCCACCAGATGCAGGGAGAGCGTGCCGCTGACCTCTGGCGCAACGATAAGGTTGTACCGGCCCAGCTCAGCCAGGGTCTGCAATACTTGCCCCACGGGAACATCATCAACGACCAGCGTCACCGGTACGGGGCTTTTTGCCCACGTCGGCAACGCGCCGAGGATCAGCCCTGCTGCCGTTATCCATTTTTTCATCCTCAACTCCTTGTCGCTGCCACTGCCACTGCGCCGGTTCGCAGCCCGCGGCGGTGGCAATCTGCAACCTCTGCTCTGTGACCGAGACGACGCGCCAGCCGGTCGCCATACTCTCCCCCGCCGACGCTCTGTACCATCTCCCCTCTGGATTACGCAGCACGCCCCGGCGATGGCCGTTAACGTTAATAAAACCCTGGTAGCGCCACTGGGCCAGCGCTGCTGTCTGACAGCGGTCCGGCGGTGGCTGAAAAGGATCGCGCATGCCCAGCAGCAGCGGCAGCGTCAGCAGTAGTACCCGGCGCGTGTCAGGGATCATCAGCACTCTCCAGCTCAAGGCACAGATGCAGTACGCCCTCTTTTAACGTCAATGAAAAGGCGGTGGCCTGCATACGCTGTTCGGCGAGGCGGACAAAGGTCTGGGGTACATCCTGCCACCCGGTTTGCAGCACCAGCTCACCGCCACGCTCGTCTGGATGCCAGCTCAGCAGCCGGGCGCTGCCGGTCTGAAAAGCCAGTGCGGAGAAGGCGTGCTCGGGCTGGCGCGCCGTTATCGTCTGCTCCCCTGCCTGGCGCAGCGGCATGGCGCTTGCCCATAGCTGGCTGCGGCTCTGCTGCTGAGCGTGCAGCTCGACTAACCGCTGCGCCTGTTCGCGCACGCCTGGCCGCACCACCAGCAGCCAGGCCAGCGCGGCGCAGCCCAGGGTGATAATCAGCCAGATGATGCCCCGGCTACGGGCCGAGAACGAAATCCAGCGCTCAGGGTTAAAGGGCATGGGACACGTCCGGACGCAGAGCGTAATGAAATTGCCAGCGCCCCTGCGCATCCCGCGAGGTGGCGCCGGGTTTACCCATACGCAGGCCAGGAAGCGCATTGAGCGCTGTTTCAAGCTGGCCCAGGGCTGCAAAGCTTACCGCATAGCCTGCCAACGACAGCATGCCCTGCTGATAGCGCAGCTCGCTCAGCCACGCCTGCTCCGGCAGCGTTTCAGCAAGGCGAGTTAATATCCGCTGCCACTCTCGCGTGGCCTGTAATCGCAGGTGACGCTGCTGCTGTGCCTGCTGCATCACCTGCTGAGCAAGCAGACGCGCCTGGCGCTCCGCCAGCCCTGCGTGCAACGTGACGCCCGCCTGCTGCACCACGCTTAGCCGCTGGTTCTCCTGAAGGACGCGCATGCGCAGCATCACCGTCAGCAGCACAATCAGCAGCAGGGTGGCAGAGAAGATCGTCAGCCAGACGCGCAGAGTGCGCCGATGCCGCTGGGCGCGCCAGGGGAGAAAATTAACCGCCTGCGCCACTACGCATCTCCCAGCGCCAGGCCAATGGCCACCGCCCAGGCCGCGCCGTTTTTCGGCAGCGGCGCAGAAAGCCGTGCAATGGCGCTCCAGGGATCGAAACCAGCAGGCCCAGCATCACACAGCGCGGCTTCCTCCTGCGGCAGACCCAGCACCTGGGCCAGTTCATCCAGGGTCTTAGCATCTTCACGCGCGCGCCGTCCCCAGCCGTTGCGCGTTGCCCAGAGCCACTGGGCCGCATCGCGCCAGGCCAGCCAGCGCTGTGGTGGGGTGAGCAGCGGGATAAAGCGCTGTAGCGCACAGGCGTCAGGGGTAATGGCCGAGAGGTGGAGGCTAAGGTTATCCGCCAGCGTCAACAGCTCGGCAACGTCACTGCTCTGTGCCGCCGTCACGCTGTAAGCGCGCTGTACGCTGTCGTCGGTATAATCGAAGCGCAGGTCATCCGCGGGCATCCCTAGCTCGCGGGCAAGGCTATTTGCTACCCACTGCAGCTGGGCACTTTCGCCTAGCCTTACGGCGGGACGAGCCAACCTCTTTTGCAGCGTACGCCCGGCGGGAAAGGCGAGGCTAATCTGGTGCCTGCGCGGCAGCGTTTTACTCCACGCCTGCAGCGCCGTGCGGAGGTGTTCAGGTTGCCTAATCTGCCCATCAATAATCGTCCCCGCCTCCAGCGGCAGCAGCCACCAACGGCGCAGCGCTGAGTGTGATTTTTCCTGCGTTAGCGCGATGGCGTAGACGCCATCCTGCTGAATATGAAGGCCAATTTGCCAGCGACTGATTGCCATAAATCGCGATCTCCTTATCGTTCGTCAGGGTGACGGCTATATCAATGCATCTGGCTTGCCTTTATACTACCGCGCGATTGTTTATAAACTGCCCAAAGAAAACTAAATGGGAAATCTCCGGTGAAGTTCGTAAAGTATCTATTTATCCTTGCAGTCTGTTGCATTCTGCTGGGAGCAGGCTCGGTTTATGGCCTCTACAAATTTATTGAGCCACAGCTGCCTGACGTCGCCACGCTGAAAGATGTGCGGCTGCAAATTCCGATGCAGGTTTATACCGCCGACGGCGAGTTAATTGCGCAGTACGGCGAAAAGCGCCGCATTCCGCTGACCCTGGATCAGATCCCGCCTGTTATGGTCAAAGCCTTCATTGCCACCGAAGACAGCCGTTTTTATGAGCATCACGGCGTCGATCCGGTGGGTATTTTCCGCGCCGCCAGCGTCGCGCTCTTCTCCGGCCGCGCTTCCCAGGGGGCAAGTACCATTACGCAGCAGCTGGCGCGTAACTTCTTCCTGAGCCCGGAAAAGACCCTGATGCGTAAGCTGAAAGAGGTTTTCCTCGCCATCCGTATCGAACAGATGATGACCAAGGATGAGATCCTTGAGCTCTATCTGAACAAGATCTACCTCGGCTATCGCGCCTATGGCGTCGGCGCGGCGGCGCAGGTCTATTTTGGCAAGTCTGTCGATCAGCTTACCCTCAGCGAAATTGCGGTGATCGCCGGGCTGCCAAAGGCGCCGTCCACCTTCAACCCGCTCTACTCCCTCGACCGAGCCACCTCGCGGCGTAACGTGGTGCTGGCGCGGATGTTAAGCGAAGGCTATATCAGCCAGTCGCAGTACGACAGCGCCCGCAGTGAAGCCATTGATGCCAACTACCACGCGCCGAAGATCGCCTTCTCCTCCCCTTATCTCTCTGAAATGGTGCGCCAGGATATGGTGTCGCGCTACGGTGAGAAGGCCTATGAAGATGGCTATCGGGTCTACACCACCATCACACGCAAGACCCAGGAGGCGGCCCAGCAGGCGGTGCGCGACAACGTGATGGATTACGATATGCGCCACGGCTATCGCGGACCGGCAAACGTGCTGTGGAAGCTGGGCGAAAGCCCCTGGGATAGCAAAAAAATTACCGACTCTTTAAAAGCGTTGCCGACCTACGGGCCGCTGCTGCCTGCCGTGGTTATGCAGGCCAATGCCCAGGAGGCGACGGCAATGCTGGCCGACGGCACCTCGGTGTCGCTGCGTATGGACGGGGTGCGTTGGGCGCGTCCTTTCCGCTCTGATACTGCCCAGGGTGCGACGCCGCGTAGAGTGACCGATGCGGTGCAGGCTGGACAGCAGATCTGGGTCCGCCAGGTGAACGACGCCTGGTGGCTGGCGCAGGTCCCCGAGGTAAACTCTGCCCTGGTCTCCATCAATCCGCAGAACGGGGCGATCATCGCGCTGGTAGGCGGCTTCGATTTCAACCAGAGCAAGTTTAACCGCGCCACCCAGGCGCTGCGCCAGGTCGGCTCGAACATCAAACCGTTCCTCTATACCGCGGCGATGGACAAAGGGCTAACGCTGGCGAGCATTCTTAACGACGTGCCTATTTCACGCTGGGATGCGGGCGCAGGCTCTGACTGGCGACCGAAAAACTCGCCGCCGGAGTATGCTGGTCCTATCCGTCTACGCCAGGGGTTAGGCCAGTCGAAAAACGTGGTCATGGTGCGGGCCATGCGGGCGATGGGCGTTGACTACGCCGCTGAGTATCTGCAGCGCTTCGGCTTCCCGGCGCAGAACATTGTCCACACTGAATCGCTGGCGCTCGGCTCCGCCTCCTTCACCCCGCTGCAGGTCGCGCGCGGCTATTCGGTAATGGCGAACGGTGGCTTCCTGATCGACCCGTGGTTTATCAGCAAGATCGAAAACGACCAGGGTAAGGTGCTGTTTGAAGCGCAGCCGAAAGTAGCCTGCGCGGAGTGTGATATTCCGGTGATCTACGGTGAGACGCAGAAGTCTAATGTGCTGGAGAACAGCAACGTGGAAGATGTGGCCGTGTCGCAAGAGCAGCAGAACCTTACCGTGCCCATGCCGCAGCTCGAACAGGCCAACCAGGCGCTGGTGGCGCAGACCGGTGCGCCGCAGTATGCGCCGCATGTGATTAACACGCCGCTCTCCTTCCTGATTAAAAGCGCGCTGAACAGCAATATCTTTGGCGAGCCGGGCTGGCAGGGTACCGGCTGGCGTGCCGGTCGCGATCTGAAGCGTAACGATATCGGCGGCAAAACCGGCACCACCAACAGCTCGAAAGATGCCTGGTTCTCCGGCTATGGCCCTGGCGTCGTGACTTCGGTATGGATTGGCTTTGACGATCACCGCCGCGATCTTGGCCGCACCACTGCCTCCGGCGCGATTAAAGATCAGATCTCAGGCTATGAAGGGGGTGCGAAGAGCGCCCAGCCGGCATGGGATGCCTTTATGAAGAGCGTGCTGGACGGCGTACCGGAGGCACCGCTCACGCCGCCGCCGGGTATTGTGACGGTGAATATCGATCGCAGCACCGGGCAGCTGGCCAACGGCGGTAACAGCCGTCAGGAGTATTTCATTGAAGGCACGCAGCCAACCCAGCAGGCGGTGCATGAGGTGGGAACAACGCTTATTGATAATGGCGAGACGCACGAGCTCTTCTAGCGTGTAAAATGCCGGGTGGCGGCTTCGCCTGACCCGGCCTACATTTTGTCGCGGTAGGCCCGGCAAGCGTTAGCGCCGCCGGGCGTTACTGAATTTATAGTCGTCCCTGCCCTTTCAGCCATTCACGTACTAAAAACAGCGCGCTCACGTTGCGGGCCTCGTTAAAATCGGGGTCCTCCAGCAGATCCATCAGATGCGCCAGCGGCCAGCGCACCTGCGGCAGCGGCTCCGGCTCATCCCCCTCCAGCGACTCCGGATAGAGATCTTCCGCGACCACGATATTCATCTTGCTGGAGAAGTAGGAGGGCGCCATGCTGAGCTTCTTCAGGAAAGTCAGCTGGTTAGCACCAAAGCCAATCTCCTCTTTTAGCTCACGGTTCGCCGCCTCATAGACGTTCTCGCCAGCGTCTATGAGCCCTTTCGGGAACCCCAGCTCATAGGATTCAATGCCGACGGCATATTCGCGGATCAGCATCACGTGCTCATCGACAATGGCGACAATCATAACGGCTTCGCGGGTCGAAGGGCGCATACGCTCATATACGCGGCGAACGCCGTTGCTAAATTCCAGATCCACGCTTTCGACGTTAAACAGGCGAGATTTAGCCACCGTCTCTACGTTAAGAATGGTGGGTTTTTGCAATGATTTGCTCATTATGATGGGTCTTTAGAGTGAAAACTTTTGTCATTGTGCGGCAAACCGCACGGTTTCGGCAACGGCAATTGCCTTTTATTTACATTTATGCAACTTAGAGGTAAGGCATTAATCATTTCACTAAAAAAGTCAAGAGATTGAAATAAAACTAAGAATTTGCTGATATGGTCCACGACACGGCTTTGTTACCATCGCGCGCTGCTACTATTCGCTTCGCCAACAAGGTGCACCGACTACACCTCTGTAAGAAAAGTAAGATGGGAAAAGCATGAGCACCATTTTGATTTTTATCGCTGCTATGCTGGCCTGCGCACTCCTTGCAGGGTGGTTCTTCAGACGACGTTCACACCGTCGCTTCCGTCTGCCGTACCTGCCGGATTTTGCCGGCGCGGCGAACCGTAAGCTCACGCCGGAAGAGCGTAGCGCGGTAGAAGCCTATATCGAGACGCTATCCCGTACCCAGCAGGCGCCTGGCCTGACGGGCGCCACCGCGGCGCCGATCTCGCTCTCCCTGAATGCACAAAGCAATACGGTACTCTCCGTTACCCACTCGATCACCCGCTACGGCATTAACAGCGACGATCTGAATAAGTGGCGCTACTTCCTCGACTCGGTCGAAGTCCATTTGCCGCCGTTCTGGGAACAGTATATTACCGACGAGAACGTGGTTGAGCTTATCCGCACCGATACGCTGCCGCTGGTGATCTCTCTTAACGGCCATACGCTAAGCGACTCAATCCAGGAAGCGCGCGGCTATGCGCTGGAGCTGCCCTCGTCCACCCAGACCTCTATCCGTGGGGAAGAGAGCGAACAGATTGAGTTGCTGAATATTCGTCAGGAGACGCGAGAGGAGTATGCTCTCAGTCGCCCGGACGGCCTGCGCGAAGCGCTCTTGATCGTTACCTCATTCCTGCTGTTCTATTTCTGTCTCGCGACGCCGGACGTTTTTGTACCGTGGATGGCTGGCGGTGCGGTCATGCTGCTCGCCGCCGGACTGTGGGGGATCTTCGCCCCGCCGGCTAAAAATACCCTGCGGGAGATCCACTGTCTGCGCGGCACGCCCCGGCGCTGGGGGCTGTTTGGTGAAAACAACCAGGAGCAGATCAATAACATCTCGTTAGGAATTATCGATCTGATCTACCCCCGCCACTGGCAGCCCTATATCACCCAGGATCTGGGCCAGCAGACCGATATTGATATCTATCTCGACCGCCACGTGGTGCGCCAGGGACGGTTTTTATCCCTGCATGATGAAGCAATCAACTTCCCCTTACAGCACTGGCTGCGCAGCGCAATTATCTCTCTCGGCGCGCTGGTGGTGCTGGTGCTGCTGCTGATCTGGGTGCCGCTGGATATGCCGGTTAAATTTACCCTGTCGTGGATGAAAGGCGCACAGACCGTTGAGGCCACCAGCGTCAGCCAGCTGGAGCAGGCCGGGCTGCGGGTAGGCGATACCCTGAGTATCCAGGGGACCGGCATGTGCAATATCCATATGCAGGAGAACTGGCGCGGGCGGCAAAACTCCCCCTTCTCACCGTTCGACTGCTCGCAGATTATCTGGAACGACGCGCCGCCGCTGCCGCTGCCGGAATCCGATATCGTCAATAAAGCGAACGCGCTGATCCAGGCGGTTAACCGCCAGCTGCACCCCTCCAGCGAGGAGGATTCCCACGTCAGCGCCGCGCTGCGCTCGGCGATTCAGAAGTCGGGTATGGTGCTGCTGGATGATTTTGCCGAGATCGTGCTGAAAACCCAGGATCTCTGCTCTGCCGAAGATGAGTGCGTAAGGCTTAAAAATGCGCTGGTAAACCTCGGTAACACCAAAGATTGGGAGACGCTGACCAAACGCGCCAGCGCTGGCAGGCTCAGCGGCGTAAACGTCCTGCTGCGTCCGGTCAGCGCCGAATCCCTCGATAATCTGGTCACTACCTCAACCGCCCCCTTCCTGCTGCGCGAGACGTCCCGTGCCGCCCAGGCGCTGAATAGCCCGGCGCCGGGCGGGTTTGTGATTGCCAGCGATGAAGGCAGCGAGCTGGTGGATCAGCCCTGGCCACCCATCGCGCTCTATGACTATCCGCCACAGGAGCAGTGGAACGAGTTCCAGCGGCTGGCCCAAATGCTGATGCAGACCCCGTTTAGCGCCGAGGGTATCGTCACGAATATCTATACCGATGCCAACGGAACGAAGCATGTCAGCCTGCACCGGATGCCATCCAGCGCCGGGCTGTGGCGCTATATTGGTACCGCGCTGCTGCTGCTGGCGATGATCGTCTGCACCCTCTATAACGCCGTTCAGGCGATTCGCCGCTACCAGCGCCATCGCTCACGTCTTGCCGATATTCAGGAGTATTACGACAGCTGCCTGAACCCGCAGCTGCTGCAGGCCTCCGACAGCCTCATCTGATAGCCTGATCTGATAAAAGCGGTGCGCGTCGGGGTATGCTACCCTGTCGCGCTTAACCGTTCGCAGGAGTTCCTCATGCATATTGATATCAACTGGCAGGACGTGGAGACCGTGCTGCTGGATATGGACGGCACGCTGCTGGATCTGGCGTTCGATAACTACTTCTGGCAGACGCTGGTACCGGAAACCTTTGGTTCCACGCGCGGCCTGACGCCGTCACAAGCGCAGGCGCACATACAGGCGGAGTACCATGCCGTGCAGCATACGCTAAACTGGTACTGTCTGGATTACTGGAGCGAACGTCTCGGCCTCGATATCTGTGCCATGACCACCGCCCAAGGGCCGCGTGCCATCCTGCGTGAGGATACCGTGCCTTTTCTGGACGCGCTGAAAGCCTGCGGCAAGCGTCGGATCCTGCTCACCAATGCGCATCCGCACAACCTGGCGGTGAAGCTTGAGCATACCGGACTTGGCGCACACCTTGATTTATTGCTTTCTACCCACACATTTGGTTATCCGAAAGAGGATGAACGATTGTGGCAGGCCGTCGTTGAGGCTACCGGCCTGAATCCGGAGAAGACGCTGTTTATTGATGACAGCGAGCCGATTCTGGATGCAGCGGCGACATTCGGTATTCGTTACTGCCTCGGCGTCACCAATCCTGACTCCGGGCTGGCGGAGAAGCGTTATCAGCGCCATCCTGGACTCAACGACTATCGCCGCCTGATCCCCTCCCTCAAATGAAGGAGATGCGATGAAAGAGAAGCCCGCGCAAGAAGTCCGCTTAGACAAATGGCTCTGGGCGGCGCGTTTTTACAAAACCCGTGCTCTTGCCCGCGAGATGATTGAGGGCGGTAAAGTGCACTACAACGGGCAACGCAGCAAACCGGGGAAAGCCGTCGAGCTGAATGCCACGCTGACCCTGCGCCAGGGAAACGATGAACGTACGGTGGTGATAAAAGCCATCACCGATCAGCGCCGTCCGGCAAGCGAGGCGGTGGCGCTGTATGAAGAGACGGCGGAGAGTATTGAAAAACGCGAGAAGATGGCGCTAGCCCGCAAGATGAACGCGTTAACGATGCCGCATCCGGAGCGCCGCCCGGATAAAAAAGAGCGCCGCGACCTGATGAAATTTAAATACGGTGATGACGAATAGTCGTCGCCCTCCAGAGAGATAATTATGGCCCAACACGACCAATTACACCGCTATCTGTTTGAAAACTACGCTGTTCGTGGCGAACTGGTAACGGTATCCGAAAGCCTGCGGCAGATCCTTGAAAACCACAGCTACCCGCAGCCGGTGAAAAACATCCTCGCGGAGCTGCTGGTGGCCACCAGCCTGTTGACCGCCACGCTGAAGTTTGCCGGTGATATTACCGTCCAGCTGCAGGGCGATGGCCCGATGAGCCTGGCGGTGATCAACGGCAACAACCAGCAGCAGCTGCGCGGTGTGGCCCGTGTGCAGGGCGAGATCGCGGACGATGCCGATCTGAAAACCCTGGTCGGCAACGGCTATCTGGTGATCACCATTTCCCCGGAAGAGGGCGAACGCTATCAGGGCGTGGTGGGTCTGGAAGGCGATACGCTGGCGGCATGCCTGGAGGACTACTTCATGCGCTCAGAGCAGCTGCCGACGCGCCTCTATATCCGCACCGGCGAGGTCGATGGCCTGCCTGCCGCAGGCGGTATGCTGTTACAGGTGCTGCCAGCCCAGGATACCGACGCTAACGACTTTGAACATCTGGCGACGCTGACCGATACCATCAAAACGGAAGAGCTGCTGACCCTGCCGGCGAACGAAGTGCTGTGGCGTCTGTATCACGAAGAAGAGGTGACGCTCTACGATCCGCAGGACGTTGAGTTCAAGTGTACCTGCTCCCGTGAACGCTGTGCCGGGGCATTAAAAACCCTGCCGGATGAGGAGATCGACAGCATTCTGGAGGAAGATGGCGAAATCGATATGCATTGCGACTACTGTGGCAATCACTATCTGTTTAACGCGATGGATATTGCCGAGATCCGCAACAACGCTTCTCCTGCCGATCCACAAGTACACTGATTACTTGCTCCCCCAGCGCGTCGCCCGACGGCGCGCTGCTCCCCCCTTCCCTATCACTACCGCGCTGATCATCACTTTCCTGAAACCGTTACGTAATTTTATTACCGGAAAGCGATTACACTCACAATCTTACCGATAAAATGACCTGCGTTTTGCCTTTATGGAGCATTTTCACTATGCATCTGATGAATCCTGCCATAATTTGTCTCGCTTGCGGGTACATGTAATAGCGTTTTCACCAGCGAAGGCGTGTCTGGATGCGTAAATCTATGAGCCTCGTCGCGGTTACCCCCCTCAGAATAACCCTACAATCGCAGGCAATACATATTGGCTAAGGAGCAGTGACATGCGCGTTAAACGTTTAACCCCGCAGGATCTCAAGGCTTATGGTATCAATGATGTTCAGGATATCGTCTATAACCCCGACTACGATACGCTGTATCAGGAGGAACTCCGTCCAGACCTGGAAGGATTTGAGCGGGGCATACTGACGAATTCGGGCGCCGTCGCCGTCGATACCGGCGTGTTTACCGGGCGTTCGCCGAAAGATAAGTACATTGTCCGCGATGACACCACCCGCGATACCGTGTGGTGGGCCGATAAAGGCAAAGGCAAAAACGACAACAAACCGCTCTCTCCCGCGGTATGGCAGCAGCTGAAAGGGCTGGTGACCGAGCAGCTCTCCGGCAAGCGGCTGTTTATTATCGACGCTTTTTGCGGTGCGAATGCTGATACCCGCCTCGCCGTGCGCTTTATTACCGAAGTGGCCTGGCAGGCGCACTTTGTGAAAAACATGTTTATCCGCCCGACAGAGGAGGAGCTGGCTGACTTTACGCCGGACTTTATCGTCATGAACGGCGCAAAATGCACGAACCCGCAGTGGAAGACGCAGGGTCTCCACTCTGAGAATTTTGTCGCCTTTAATCTGACCGAGCGTATTCAGCTTATCGGCGGAACCTGGTACGGCGGCGAGATGAAAAAAGGGATGTTCTCGATTATGAACTACCTGCTGCCGCTTAAGGGCGTTGCCTCTATGCACTGCTCGGCGAACGTCGGCGAAGCGGGCGATGTCGCGGTGTTCTTTGGCCTCTCCGGCACCGGCAAAACCACGCTCTCCACCGATCCCAAGCGCCGCCTGATTGGCGATGACGAGCACGGCTGGGATGACGACGGCGTGTTTAACTTTGAGGGCGGCTGCTACGCCAAGACCATCAAACTCTCCCGCGAGGCGGAGCCGGACATCTATAACGCGATCCGCCGTGACGCGCTGCTGGAGAACGTGACCGTACGCGACGACGGCACTATCGATTTTGATGACGGCAGCAAGACCGAAAACACCCGCGTCTCTTATCCCATCTACCATATCGATAATATCGTCAAGCCGGTGTCAAAAGCGGGCCACGCGACAAAGGTTATTTTCCTCACCGCCGACGCCTTTGGCGTACTGCCGCCGGTTTCACGCCTGACCGCTAACCAGACGCAGTACCACTTTCTCTCCGGCTTTACCGCCAAGTTGGCCGGTACCGAGCGCGGCGTAACGGAGCCTACCCCCACCTTCTCTGCCTGCTTCGGCGCAGCGTTCCTCTCTCTGCATCCGACGCAGTATGCCGAGGTGCTGGTTAAACGGATGCAGGCCTCCGGCGCGCAGGCCTATCTGGTGAATACCGGCTGGAACGGCACGGGGAAACGGATCTCTATTAAGGATACGCGGGCCATTATTGATGCCATCCTCGACGGATCCATTGATGAGGCTGACACCTTTACGCTGCCAATATTTGATCTGGCGATCCCTACCAGCCTGCCGGGCGTCGATCCGCAGATCCTCGACCCGCGTAATACCTACGCCTCTCCCGAGCAGTGGCAGGAGAAGGCCACCGCGCTGGCGAAGCTGTTTATTGAGAACTTTGAGAAGTATACCGATACGCCAGCGGGTGCGGCGTTGGTTAGCGCGGGACCGAAGTTATAACCTCTCCCCGGCGGCGCTTTGCTTGCCGGGGCTACAAAACCACAGCCGTAGGCCCGGTAAGGCGAAGCCGCCACCGGGCATTTTTAATAGGCTTAACTTTGTACACGGGTGACCGGTACGGGGAACCAGGCGCGAATGGCAAGACCGCCGCGCTCGCTGGTGCTGAGCTCCAGCATACCGTTATGGTTATCAACGATACGCTGTACGATGGCCAGCCCTAGTCCGGTGCCGCTGGTACTGCGGGCGCTGTCGCCGCGCACAAAGGGCTGGAACAGGTGCTTGCGCTGCTCCGGCTTGATACCCGGACCGTCGTCCTCGACCTGGAACCAGGCGCGGTTCGCCTCGCTGCCGCTGCTGACCCGGATCCAGCCGTTACCGTAGCGGGCGGCGTTCACCACCATATTGGCGATGGCGCGCTTAATCGACAGTGGATGCATCCGCAGGTAGATCTCTTCCGGATAGAGCGCAGTGTCAATTTCACGCTCGTAGCCGCTCTCTGCCGCAATGACTTCCCCCAGCACCGCATTCAGCTCGGCTATCTCCATCGGCATCTCCTGCCCGGTACGCAGATAGTCGATAAACTGTTCGATGATGGCGTTGCACTCTTCGATATCTTTGTTGATCGACTCCGACAGGTAGCCATCCTGCTCGCCCATCATCTCCGTCGCCAGCCGAATGCGGGTCAGCGGCGTACGCAGATCGTGACT
Organism: Pseudescherichia sp.; assembly: GCF_032052675.1. Lineage (NCBI taxonomy): Bacteria > Pseudomonadati > Pseudomonadota > Gammaproteobacteria > Enterobacterales > Enterobacteriaceae > Pseudescherichia > Pseudescherichia sp. Next base: position 375,031 of record NZ_DAMBWA010000003.1, on the reverse strand, counting down.
GACGCCAGCCATCAGCAGGGTACGATCGTCGGCAAGCTGCTTGACCCCTGCCGCCATCTGGTTGAAGGCCCGGGTCACGGAGCGCACCTCCGACGCGCCGTACTCGCGCAGCGGGGGTGGGATCTGCCCTTTCCCCACCTTCAGCGCCGCATGCTCAAGATCCACCAGCGGTCGGTTCTGAATACGTATAAAGAGCCACGCCCCGCCTATCGCCAGCAGCATAATCGCCAGGGTATAGCGGAACAGCGGTGAGAAGTCGCCCTGATGGATCTCAGTGAGCGGCACGCGCACCCAGATATTGGGCGACAGCCAGGTCTTCAGCCACACCACCGGCGAGCTTTTGTTTACCTCGACGCGCACTTCCGTCGGACCACCCAGCTGCTGGGCCATCTGCTGGCTTAAAAAACCATAGTGCTGCGCCCAGCGCAGACCGGCATCTTCCGCCGCCTCGTTCGAGTAGAGCGAAATCCCCAGCTCGCGATAGATCTCCCGGCGAAAAGCCGGGGGCACCACCAGCTGCGTGCCATCCTCCAGCTGCAGCTTATCGGTCATCAGCATACGGACTTCGTACGCCAGCACCTTATTAAACTGCTGCAGGCTGGGCAGGATCGCAAAGTTCAGCACCACCAGATAGGTTGTCACCAGGCTGACAAACAGCAGGGTGACAATCAGCAGCAGCGTGCGGGCAAATGAACTTCGCGGCGAGAAGCGCAGTCGCCTCATGCTTTAGAGCCGTCCGGCACAAAGACGTAGCCCAGACCCCAGACGGTCTGAATATAGCGCGGGTGCGCCGGATCCTCTTCCACCATGCGGCGCAGGCGGGAGATCTGCACGTCAATGGAGCGCTCCATCGCCGAGTATTCACGGCCGCGCGCCAGGTTCATCAGCTTATCGCGGGAGAGCGGCTCACGCGGATGGCTGACCAGCGCCTTCAGTACCGCAAACTCACCGCTGGTGAGCGGCATCGGCTCATCTTCGCGGAACATTTCACGGGTGCCGAGGTTGAGCTTGAACTTACCAAACTGAATAACGGCCTCATCCTGCGACGGCGCGCCGGGCAGTTCGTTGGCCTGGCGGCGCAGCACCGCACGGATGCGGGCCAGCAGTTCGCGAGGGTTAAACGGCTTCGGAATATAGTCGTCTGCGCCGATCTCCAGCCCTACGATACGGTCAACCTCTTCCCCTTTCGCCGTCACCATAATGATCGGCATAGGGTTGCTCTGGCTACGCAGGCGGCGGCAGATGGACAAACCATCCTCGCCGGGAAGCATCAGGTCGAGTACCATCAGGTGGAAAGATTCACGGGTAAGCAGGCGATCCATCTGTTCTGCGTTGGCCACGCTGCGAACCTGGAAGCCTTGCTCGGTGAGATAACGTTCCAGCAGTGCGCGCAGGCGCATATCGTCATCGACGACCAGAATCTTATAATTCTCTTGCATTGTTTGTACTCCCAAAGGTTCGGACAATATAAGTGCGTATTCTAAAAAAGTGTGCGCCGACCACCAGCTAAATCTGGTATACATTCTAGTCGAAATTGTTACAAAGCATATTTAACAGCAGCTTAAAGGCAGAAACCGGATGAAAACGCCACTTATCACCCGAGAAGGTTACGACAAGCTTAAACAGGAGCTGGACTATCTCTGGCGTCAGGAGCGCCCGGAGGTCACTAAAAAGGTGACCTGGGCCGCAAGCCTCGGTGACCGCAGTGAGAATGCTGACTATCAGTATAATAAAAAACGCCTGCGGGAAATTGACCGCCGTGTCAGATACCTGACGAAATGTCTGGAAAACCTGAAAATTGTCGATTACTCCCCGCAGCAGGAGGGCAAAGTCTTCTTTGGCGCGTGGGTGGAGATCGAGAACGATGACGGCGACACCAAACGGTTTCGCATCGTGGGCTACGACGAAATTTTTGGCCGCAAGGACTATATCTCTATCGACTCCCCGATGGCTCGCGCGCTGCTAAAGAAAGAGGTGGGTGACCTGGCGATTGTGCAGACGCCGGGCGGCGAAGCAAGCTGGTACGTCAACGAAATCGAGTACGTTAAATAGTCCTGGAGCATCCTCCCCGGCTGGCATTTTTGCCAGCCAGTCCGTATAACTATCCCCCTGATTTTCGATCCACCACCCGATCCACTAGATGAAATAGCCATGATGAATGATTCGCTCTGCCGCATTATTGCGGGTGAACTTCAGGCCAGAGCTGAACAGGTAGAAGCTGCCGTTCGCCTGCTTGATGAAGGGAACACCGTGCCGTTTATTGCACGTTATCGTAAGGAAGTGACTGGCGGTCTGGATGATACGCAGCTGCGTAACCTGGAGACCCGCCTTGGCTATCTGCGTGAACTGGAAGACAGACGTCAGGCGATCCTGAAATCCATCGGTGAACAGGGGAAGCTGACCGACGATCTGGCGAAGGCCATCAACGGCACCCTGAATAAAACCGAACTCGAAGACCTCTACCTGCCGTACAAACAAAAACGGCGCACCCGCGGGCAGATCGCCATCGAAGCGGGTCTCGAGCCGCTGGCGGAGCTGCTGTGGAACACGCCGTCGCACGATCCGCAAACCGAAGCAGAGAAGTTCATTGACGCCGATAAAGGCGTGGCCGACAGCAAAGCCGCGCTAGACGGCGCGCGCTACATCCTGATGGAGCGTTTTGCCGAGGATGCTGCCCTGCTGGCGAAGGTGCGCGACTACCTGTGGAAAAATGCCCATCTGACGTCGACCGTCGTCGCTGGCAAAGAGGAAGAGGGAGCGAAGTTCCGCGACTACTTCGATCACCATGAGCCAATCTCTGGCGTGCCGTCCCACCGTGCGCTGGCGATGTTCCGCGGCCGCAACGAGGGCGTGCTGCAGCTGGCGCTGAATGCCGATCCGCAGTTTGACGAGCCGCCGAAAGAGAGCCACGGCGAGCAGATTATTATCGACCATCTGGGCCTGCGCCTGAACAACGCCCCGGCGGACAGCTGGCGGAAAGGCGTAGTGAGCTGGACCTGGCGCATCAAGGTGCTGATGCATCTTGAGACCGAGCTGATGGGCACGGTGCGCGAGCGCGCCGAAGATGAAGCCATTAACGTATTTGCCCGCAACCTGCACGATCTGCTGATGGCGGCCCCCGCCGGGCTACGCGCGACGATGGGTCTCGATCCCGGCCTGCGTACCGGCGTGAAGGTGGCCGTTGTCGACGGCACCGGCAAGCTGGTGGCGACCGATACCATCTACCCCCACACCGGTCAGGCTGCGAAAGCCGCCGCCGTCGTGGCTGCGCTGTGCGAAAAACATAACGTGGAGCTGGTGGCGATCGGTAACGGTACCGCCTCTCGCGAAACCGAGCGTTTCTATCTCGACGTACAGAAGCAGTTCCCACACGTGAAAGGCCAGAAAGTGATCGTCAGCGAAGCGGGGGCGTCGGTCTACTCCGCCTCCGAACTGGCGGCGCAGGAGTTCCCCGGTCTCGACGTTTCGCTGCGCGGCGCGGTCTCCATCGCCCGTCGCCTGCAGGATCCGCTGGCGGAGCTGGTGAAGATCGATCCGAAATCCATCGGGGTTGGCCAGTATCAGCACGATGTGAGCCAGACCCAGCTGGCCCGTAAGCTGGATGCGGTAGTGGAAGACTGCGTGAACGCCGTGGGTGTCGATCTCAACACCGCCTCCGTACCGCTGCTGACGCGCGTGGCGGGCCTGACGCGGATGATGGCGCAGAACATCGTGGCGTGGCGCGACGAGAACGGCCAGTTCCACAACCGTCAGCAGCTGCTGAAGGTGAGCCGTCTTGGGCCAAAAGCCTTTGAGCAGTGCGCAGGCTTCCTGCGTATCAACCACGGCGATAACCCGCTGGATGCCTCCACCGTTCACCCGGAAGCCTACCCGGTGGTCGAGCGTATCCTGGCCGCGACCGAGCACTCGCTGCGCGACCTGATGGGCAACAGCAGTAATCTACGCGGCCTGAAAGCGTCCGACTTTACCGACGAGCGCTTTGGCGTGCCGACGGTGACCGACATCATCAAAGAGCTGGAGAAACCCGGCCGCGACCCACGCCCCGAGTTTAAAACCGCCACCTTTGCCGATGGCGTTGAGACCATGAACGACCTGCAGCCGGGGATGATCCTCGAAGGCGCGGTCACCAACGTGACCAACTTCGGTGCGTTTGTGGATATCGGCGTCCATCAGGACGGCCTGGTCCACATCTCTTCTCTGGCTAATAAGTTCGTTGAGGATCCCCATACGGTGGTGAAGGCGGGCGATATTGTCAAAGTGAAGGTGCTGGAGGTTGATCTGCCCCGCAAGCGTATCGCCCTGACCATGCGTCTGGACCAGCAGCCTGGCGAAGGCAACGCCCGTCGCGGCGGCGGCAACGGTAACGGCGCGCAGCGTGAACCCGCATCACGCCCGGCGAAGCCGCGTGGTCGCGAGGCACAGCCAGCTGGCAACAGCGCGATGATGGATGCGCTGGCAGCGGCGATGGGTAAAAAACGGTAACGCTTTTCCTGCTCACGATGTAGGCCCGGTAAGCGTAGCGCCACCGGGCATTATCATACTGACCTTGTAATGCCGGGCGGCACTGCGTTTGCCCGGCCTACGCCATTTCCAAAGTGAATAAATATAATTTTATATGTTGCTACAACGTATATTAATTAATTCTCGCTGTTAAAAGAGTAGCGGCGAATATTGCGCTAAATCAAAACTAATAGTCATTCTTACCCAATTCAACACTCCCACACATTTTAATGATTGCTGATAAAAACTATTATCATTACCATTGTCCTGTTGATTATTTAACCATTAATCCAGTAGGTCCTATGTCCTTCTCGCCAGCCAGCGCGTGGAAAATCGTGGGGTTTTCCCGTGAAATTAGCCCGGCCTATCGGCAAAAATTGCTCTCTCTGGGCATGCTCCCCGGGTCATCCTTTAACGTGGTGCGTGTCGCCCCCTTAGGCGATCCCATTCATATTGAAACCCGGCGCGTCAGCCTGGTATTACGTAAAAAAGATCTCGCGTTATTAGAGGTGGAAGCCCTGCCGCAATAACGGCGCTCCACGCAATGAGTCTGCTATTATGAAAAAATTAACCCTTGGCCTTATTGGTAATCCTAATTCCGGCAAGACGACCCTTTTTAACCAGCTCACGGGCGCACGCCAGCGCGTGGGCAACTGGGCGGGGGTCACCGTCGAGCGCAAAGAGGGCTCCTTTACCACTACCGATGCCCAGGTAACGCTGGTCGATCTGCCTGGCACCTACTCGCTGACCACCATTTCGTCGCAAACCTCCCTCGATGAGCAGATCGCCTGTCACTATATTCTCAGCGGCGATGCCGATATGCTGATCAACGTCGTCGATGCCTCGAACCTGGAGCGTAACCTCTACCTGACGCTGCAACTGCTCGAGCTGGGCATTCCCTGCATCGTCGCGCTGAACATGCTGGATATAGCCGAGAAGCAGCAGATTCGTATCGATATCGATGCCCTCGCCGCACGCCTTGGCTGTCCGGTGGTGCCGCTGGTCTCGACGCGTGGGCGCGGCATTGAGGCGCTGAAGATGGCCATCGATCGCCATCAGCGCAACAGCGATATCGAGCGGGTTCACTACGCCCAGCCTCTGTTACACGAAGCCGAAACGCTGGCGCAGGCGATGACCGCCGATATGCCCCTTCAGCAGCGCCGCTGGCTGGGCCTGCAGATGCTGGAAGGCGATATCTATAGCCGCGCCTATGCCGGGGATGCCGCCCACCAGCTGGAGGCATCGCTGGCGCGCCTCGGCGAGGAGATGGACGATCCGGCCTTGCACATTGCCGACGCCCGCTACCAGACCATCGCCGCCATTTGCGACACGGTCAGCAACACCCTTACCGCCGAACCGAGCCGCTTTACCGCCGCGATGGACCGGATCATCATCAACCGCGTGCTGGGCCTGCCCATCTTCCTGCTGGTGATGTACGTTATGTTCGTGCTCGCCATCAACATCGGCGGCGCGCTGTCGCCTGTTTTCGACGCCGGCTCGGTGGCCATCTTTATTCATGGTACGCAGTGGCTGGGCTATACCCTGCACTTCCCGCAGTGGCTGACCATCTTCCTGGCCCAGGGGATCGGGGGCGGCATCAACACCGTCCTGCCGCTGGTACCGCAGATCGGCATGATGTACCTGTTCCTCTCCTTCCTTGAGGACTCAGGCTACATGGCGCGGGCGGCCTTTGTAATGGATCGCCTGATGCAGTCCCTTGGCCTGCCCGGAAAATCCTTTGTTCCGCTGATCGTCGGCTTCGGCTGTAACGTACCTTCAGTGATGGGGGCGCGTACCCTTGACGCACCGCGCGAGCGCCTGATGACCATTATGATGGCGCCGTTTATGTCCTGCGGGGCACGGCTGGCTATCTTCGCCGTATTTGCCGCCGCCTTTTTCGGCCAGGAGGGGGCGCTGGCGGTCTTCTCCCTCTACCTGCTCGGCATCGTGATGGCGATCCTTACCGGGCTGATGCTCAAGCACACCATCATGCGCGGGGAAGCATCGCCCTTTGTGATGGAGCTACCGGTCTACCATGTTCCCCATCTGAAGAGCCTGGCGATCCAGACCTGGCAGCGGCTGAAGGGCTTTGTGCTGCGCGCCGGGAAGGTGATTGTGGTGGTCAGCATCTTCCTGAGCGCCCTGAACAGCTTTACGCTGAGCGGGACGGCGGCGACCAGCATCAACGACTCGGCGCTGGCCGCCGTCAGCCGGGTCTTTACTCCGCTGCTTAAGCCCATCGGCGTCCACGAGGATAACTGGCAGGCCACCGTCGGCCTCTTCACCGGCGCAATGGCGAAAGAGGTGGTCGTCGGCACGCTGAACACCCTCTATACCGCCGAGAACATTGAGCAGGAGGCATTTGACCCCGCCACCTTCAGCCTGACGGATGAGCTTACCGGCGCACTGCAGGAGACCTGGCAGAGCCTGGCCGATACCTTTAGCCTGAGCGTGCTGGCTAACCCCATTGAGGCGAGCAAAGGCGATGGCGAGATGGCGACCGGCACGATGGGCGTGATGGGCGATAAATTTGGCAGCCCCGCCGCCGCGTACAGCTACCTGATCTTCGTCCTGCTCTATATCCCCTGCATCTCGGTGATGGGGGCGATCGCCCGTGAAGCCAGCCGTGGCTGGATGGGCTTCTCGATCCTCTGGGGGCTGAATATCGCTTATTCGCTGGCTACGCTCTTCTACCAGACCGCCAGCTTTAGCGCCCACCCACGATACAGCCTGACCTGCATACTGGCGGTGGTGCTGTTTAACGTTCTGCTGCTGGGTGGCCTGCGCCGCGCCAGAAGCCGGGTCGACGTCAACCTGCTGGCGGCGCGTAAAACGGCGGCCAGTGTCATACACGTTGAATATGTTGAAGAGGAGGCGGAGGGATATCTGAAGGGAAAATGTAAAACCTGCTCGCAGAGCAAGGCATGTCAGCACTAACAGTAGATGCTGCGCTAAAGAACGGAGGCGGGCGCACTGCCCGCCTGGCTGCAATTACTTGTAGACGTCCGCCGTGGCGCGAATATCTTTACTGATTTTGTCGCCGCTGGTGATCACATAGTACTTGCCGCCCAGCTCATCGGCTTTCTTCTCCAGCTCTGCCCGGGCATCCATCGGTGCTGACGTATCCGAGGTGCTGATGGTGCCCACTTTGGTCAGATTCATCTCTTTAATCTTATCTTTCTGTACCTCTTCCGCCGCCATCACGCTAAACGAGAGTGCGCCAATAACCAGAGATACAACGATACCTGCTGTACGTTTCATAGCCTTTACTCCATACGGTAGTGGATGCCATTACGCTTTTTGTTGGAACGCCAAATCGATAAATACGTTTAAATTTTAGTCTGTTCCAGCCGTTTCGCCAGCTGCTGCGTAAACTCCACCAGGATCTGGCAAAACGCCTCAGGATGCGAAATGAAGGGTGCGTGTGCCGCCTTAGCAAACACCTGTGACTCGCTCTGTGGCCACTGCGCGTCCAGCCACGGCACGATATTGCGCGGCACAAGCCCGTCAAGACGCCCATAGAGACGCAGGAACGGCTGCGTCAGCTGCGCGAGCGGTTCGCGCAGATCGGCGGTTTTCAGGATCTCCAGCCCGCCGTTGAGCACCTCTACCGACGGCATCGGTAGCGCCAGCACGGCGTGCTTCAGCTTGCGGGCATCGTCCCGGGCGGTCTCCGTGCCCAGGGTTTGCAGGGCCAGAAAACGTTCCACGGTGCGTTGAAAGTTATCGCTCAGCTGCTGCTGGAAGCCGGACAGCACCTCGGGTTTGATGCCCGGCCAGTCATCTTCGGCGCTGAAGCAGGGGGAGGAGGCGACCGTCACCAGGGCGCTAACGCGATCGGGCGCGCTTAATGCCGCCTGGCTTGCCACCAGTCCGCCAAGGCTCCAGCCAAGCCAGACCGCCTCCTTTGGCGCATGGGCCAGCACAATCTCCGTCATCTCGGACAGGGTCAGCGCGCCGAAGCCGGTGCTGCGACCATAGCCCGGCAGATCCACCAGATGCAGCGTAAAATGCGGGGCCAGATCCGCCGTAATGCAATCCCACACCTCTGCATTCAGTCCCCATCCGTGCAGCAGCACAAGATGACAATTTCCTTCGCCTTTGGTTTGCCACCAGATGTCGTTCATCCGCTATTGTTCTCTTCTCATGTCCAGGAGGGTACGTATGCTAACAGCGCCAGGCTTGTGCTGGCTATGCCGAATGCCGCTCGCCCTGCCCCGCTCAGGGATCTGCTCCGTCTGCCAGCGGACGATTCGCCTTCCGGATAGGGTCTGCCCGCGGTGCGGCCTGCCCGCCGCCAGCACGACGCTACTCTGCGGACGCTGCCTGCAAAAGCCGCCTCCCTGGCAGAGGCTGGTGGCGGTCAGCGCCTACGCGCCGCCGCTTAGCGCGCTGATCCACCAGCTGAAATTTTCCCGTCGGCCGGAGCTGGCCGCGGCGCTGGCTCGACTGCAATTGCTCGCCATTCTTGATGCCCGGCGTACCACGCGGCTTGCGCTGCCGGACCGCATCGTCAGCGTGCCGCTCTACTCGCGCCGTCAGTGGCTGCGGGGCTTTAACCAGAGCGAGCTTCTCAGCCGCCCGCTGGCACGCTGGCTGAGCTGCCGCTACGCCAGCCATACCCTGACCCGTGTCCGCCCGGCCCTGACCCAGCACTTTCTCAGCGCTCGACAGCGAAAAAGCAATCTGAAAAATGCCTTTCGCCTTGAATTGCCTCTCGACGGCCTCCATATCGCTATCGTGGATGATGTCGTCACTACCGGCAGCACCGTTGCGGAGATCACCCGTCTGCTGTTGCAGGGCGGCGCGGCGACTGTTCAGGTATGGTGCCTGTGTCGCACCTTGTAGAGGCGCGATGATGGGCGTATTATAACCAAGTAAAACAGTCAACTATTTAGGCCATTGCTATGATCCATATTTCCGACGCAGCTCAGGCGCACTTTGCCAAACTGCTGGCAAATCAGGAAGAAGGAACACAAATCCGCGTATTTGTGATCAATCCAGGCACGCCAAATGCCGAGTGCGGCGTCTCTTACTGCCCGCCGGATGCAGTGGAAGCAACTGATACCGCGTTAACCTTTTCGCTGCTGACCGCCTATGTCGACGAGCTGAGCGCCCCGTATCTGGAAGATGCGGAGATCGACTTCGTGACTGACCAGCTGGGTTCGCAGCTGACGCTGAAGGCCCCTAACGCCAAGATGCGTAAGGTGAATGACGATGCCCCGCTGATGGAGCGCGTTGAGTATCTGCTGCAGTCGCAGATTAACCCGCAGCTGGCTGGCCACGGTGGCCGCGTCACGCTGATGGAGATCACCGATGAAGGCTACGCCATTCTGCAGTTTGGCGGCGGCTGTAACGGCTGCTCAATGGTCGACGTCACGCTGAAAGAGGGGATCGAGAAGCAGCTGCTGAACGAGTTCCCTGAGCTGAAAGGCGTGCGCGATCTCACCGAGCACCAGCGCGGCGAACACTCCTACTACTGATCGACCTGCCTTCTGCTGTTCTGCCCGGCGGCGCTCCGCTGGCCGGGCTTCTCCACCCCGCTTTATAATATGACCCACGTCGCACTTCTAAAATTTACCGGCCTGAAGTGATTCTATTCGCCTGTATGTTACCCGTATCATCCCTTTGTGCAGTTAAAACTACTTAACAAGCCAGTTACTTTGTAGATAAGCGTTACCCATAACATCATAAAGGCCAGGTAAACCATGCCACTTATCATCGTTGCTCTCGGTGTTGTTCTATTACTTCTGTTAATGATCCGCTTTAAATTAAACGGCTTCATTGCATTGATCCTGGTGGCGCTTGCCGTCGGGCTGATGCAGGGAATGCCCGTGGATAAAGTTGTTGCCTCCATTAAGGCAGGCGTCGGCGGTACCCTCGGCAGCCTCGCCCTGATCATGGGCTTCGGTGCGATGCTGGGTAAGATGCTGGCGGACTGCGGCGGTGCCCAGCGGATCGCTACCACCTTGATTGCCAAATTTGGTCAGAAATATATCCAGTGGGCGGTGGTATTAACCGGCTTTACCGTCGGCTTTGCCCTGTTCTATGAGGTGGGCTTTGTCCTGCTGCTGCCGCTGGTGTTCACTATCGCTGCGAAAGCGCGCGTGCCGCTGCTCTACGTAGGTGTCCCGATGGCCGCCTCGCTCTCCGTGACCCACGGCTTCCTGCCGCCGCACCCAGGCCCAACCGCTATCGCCACCATCTTCCACGCGGATATGGGCAAAACCCTGCTCTACGGTACGCTGCTGGCTATCCCAACCGTGATCCTGGCCGGCCCGGTCTATGCGCGCTTCCTGAAGAAAATTGATAAGCCGATCCCGGAAGGCCTCTATAACGCAAAAACCTTTACCGAAGCGGAGATGCCGAGCTTTGCCGTCAGCGTCTGGACCTCGCTGGTGCCGGTGATCCTGATGGCCGGTCGCGCCGTGGCGGAGATGGTGCTGCCAAAAGGCCACCCGGTACTCTCTTATGCCGAGTTCTTTGGCGATCCGGTGATGGCGACGCTGATTGCTGTGCTGATCGCGATCTTCACCTTTGGCCTTAACCGTGGCCGCTCGATGGATCAGATCACCGATACCATCACCTCCTCAATTAAAATTATCGCCATGATGCTGCTGATTATCGGCGGCGGCGGCGCGTTCAAGCAGGTGCTGGTGGACAGCGGCGTAGATAAATACATCGCGGCGATGATGCACTCCACCAACCTGTCGCCGCTCTTTATGGCGTGGTCCATTGCCGCCGTGCTGCGTATCGCCCTCGGCTCTGCTACCGTGGCAGCCATCACCGCTGGCGGTATCGCGGCTCCGCTGATTGCCACTACCGGCGTCAGCCCTGAGCTGATGGTTATCGCCGTCGGCTCCGGCAGCGTGATCTTCTCCCACGTAAACGATCCAGGCTTCTGGCTGTTCAAGGAGTACTTCAACCTGAGCATCGGTGAGACCATGAAATCATGGTCGGCGCTGGAGACCATTATCGCGGTGTGCGGCCTGATCGGCTGTCTGCTGCTGGGAATGGTGATTTAGTTGATGTGCCCGGCGGCGCTGCGCCGCCGGGTGATTATTTACTTCTTCACTGTCGCTCTACGACGCTTATCCAGATCCTTCACCAGCCTGTTCACCTTCTCATCGGCAAACATCTCCTCCAGCGACGTCGACAGCTTGCGCCGCCAGTTTTTGTACTGGTAGCTGGTGCCCGGCACGTTGACCGGATCCGCCATATCCAGCCAGTCTTCCGGCTGTAGCCCAAGCAGCGCGCTGCTGCTGTCGGCAATATAGCGTTGCAGGCCTCGGTTGAGGGTGGCGTTCATCGCCATGCGAGCCGCTTTGCGTCCGGTACTCTTCGGCAGACAGCCGTGCTGGTGCAAGGCGTCCAGCAGGCCCTGTTTCGCCCGCTCGCGATCCGCGTACAGGCCACGCAATACCTCTTCATCCGGATAGAGCCCAAGCGTCTTGCCAAGGGTCAGATCGTCCGCCTCCCAGTAGCCGCGCAGAGTCGGCAGGTCGTGGGTGGTGGCAACTGCCATCGACTGAGCAGGCCATGCCTCTGGCGCGCGCACCCGCTTTTTATCGTCGCTTTCGAAATAGAGCACCTTGTAGGAGTAGACCCCGCTGTCGCGCAGCTTGCTGACGATCTCCTTCGGCACGGTGCCAAGATCTTCGCCGATGACCATGCAGCGGTGGCGTTGGCTCTCCAGGGCAAGGATCGCCAGCATGTCATCCACCGGGTAGTGAACATACGCGCCCTGATCCGCCGTCTCGCCGTAGGGGATCCACCACAGACGCAGGAGCGACATCACGTGGTCAATACGCAGCGCGCCGCAGCTCTTCATGTTGGCCCGCAGCAGCTGAACAAAGGGCTCATAGCCGCGGGCGGTGATGATATGCGGATCCATCGGCGGCAGGCCCCAGTTTTGCCCCAGCGGCCCGAGAATATCCGGCGGCGCCCCCACGGAGGCTTCCAGGCAGTAAAGCTCCCGGTCGCACCAGGTCTCCGACCCGCCCTCGGCAACGCCTACCGCCAGATCGCGGTAGAGGCCAATCGGCATCGCAAACCCCTGGCTGGTCTCCCAGCACTCCGCCAGCTGAACGGCGGCCAGCCACTGGAGCCAGAGGTAGAAATCCACCTCGTCGGCGTGCTCCTGACAGAAGGCTTTTACCTGCGGGCTGTCGGTGCGCCGATAGGCTTCCGGCCATACCGGCCAGCCCCAGCGCATCTCATCCTCTTTCACCTGGTATTCATGCAGAGCGTCAAACGCCGCCTGCCAGTAGAGGCCCTCGCCCTGCTGCTGCACAAAACCGCGAAACGCCGCCATTTGCGCGTCGTCGTCCGCCCGATCGGCAAAGAGACGCCACGCCATTTTGAGCGCCGCCAGCTTCAGGGCGGTGACGCTGGCATAATCGACCCACTCGCTGTCGCGCGCCGCATTGAGCGCTTTCTGGGTGGAGTCCATCTTCCACCACGCCTGCGCCTCGTCGCTGCGCTGGTAATCCTCTATGGCGTTGACGTCGATATAGAGCACGTTAAGCCAGCGCCGTGAGGAGGGGCTATAGGGGCTGGCGCTCTCCGGCATCGCCGGGTAGAGCGCATGAACCGGATTGAGGCCGATAAACGCCCCGCCCCGCTTCCCGACCTCGACCAGCATGGCCTTCAGATCGCCAAAGTCGCCGATACCCCAGTTTTTCTCCGAGCGCAGGGTGTAGAGCTGCACGGTGGCACCCCACAGCTTTTTGCCCGCCAGCAGCGCCTCGGGCTCATAGCAGCGCGGCGGGGCGACAATCACCCGGCACTGCCACTGCTTTTTACCCTGACGCAGAGTTAACGTGTGATAACCCTCTGCCAGCGAGGCGGGCAGCGTCATCCGCTTCTTGTCGCGGAACGTCCCCTGGTGCTGCTCGCCGGTTTCGGTCGTGAGCGTCCAGCTAAATTCGCCGCTGCCCTCAACGGGCAACGACAGCCTTTTACCGTGAATAAGCACCTTAACCTGAGGTATGGGAGCCGCTGCCGCCTTTTTGGCCGCAGCGGGGTGCATCGCGTTAAGCAAACGCCGCTTGGTGTCGGCACCAATTGACTGGGGTTTGCCGTGGGCGTTGATATAGTTAGGGCTAATGCCCGCCGCCAGCGCGGCGTCAGCCAGACGTTTACTTTCCATGGCGCTCCTTAGCGTTTGGCCTGCCAGATCAGGTTTTGATAGTCACGAATTGAGCGATCGGAGCTGAACATGCCGCAGCGGGCGGTATTGAGGATCGCCGCGCGGGTCCACGCCTCCTGGTCACGATAGAGCACGTCGACCTGTTTTTGCGCCTCAACGTAGGCGGCAAAGTCAGCGGCAACCAGATAGGGATCGCCCCCCTCTTTGCCAATGCTGTGCAGCATCAGGTCGAAAGCATGCTTGTCGCCGTCGCTGTATTTACCGCTCTCCAGCTCTTTGAGGATCGCATTCAACAGCTTGTCTTTCTTGCGCCATTTAACAGGATCGTAGCCCTTCGCCTTCAGGGCCTTCACCTCTTCCACAGTATGGCCGAAGATGAAGATATTCTCTTCGCCGACCTTCTCGGCAATCTCGACGTTTGCCCCATCCAGCGTGCCCACGGTGAGCGCGCCGTTTAGCGCCAGCTTCATGTTGCCGGTACCGGAGGCCTCCTTCCCGGCGGTAGAGATCTGCTCGGAGACATCCGCCGCCGGGATCAGCTTCTCGGCCGCCGAGACGCAGTAGTCCGGCAGGAAGACCACCTTCAGCTTGTCGCCCACGCGTGGGTCGTTGTTGATCGCCTCCGCCACCTTATTGATAGCAAAGATAATGTTTTTCGCCAGGTAGTAGCCCGGCGCGGCTTTGGCCCCGAACAGGAAGACGCGCGGCACGCGATCCGCCTCCGGGTTCTCGCGGATCTCTTTGTAGAGAGCGAGGATGTGCAGCAGGTTCAGATGCTGACGCTTGTACTCATGCAGGCGCTTGATCTGGATATCAAAAATAGCGTCAGGATTAATGACGATACCGGTACGCGCTTTCACAAACTCCACCAGCCGCGTCTTGTTCTCCTGCTTGATAGCGCGATACTGCTGACGGAAGCTCGCGTCGTCGGCGTACTTCTCCAGGGCCAGCAGCTGGTCAAGATCGTTGACCCACTCTTTCTTCAGGGTGCTGTCGATGAGGGAAGCCAGCGCCGGGTTGCACTGCTTGATCCAGCGGCGCGGGGTGATGCCGTTAGTGACGTTATGGAACTTGTTCGGCCACAGCTGGTGATACTCCGGGAAGAGATCCTTCACCACCAGGTCCGAGTGTAGCGCCGCCACGCCGTTAACCGCGAAACCGCTCACTACACAGAGGTTAGCCATGCGCACCTGGCCGTCATACACCACCGCCAGCTTCGCCCATACCGCTTCGTTGCTCGGCCAGGTTTTCACCACCTGCTTTTTAAAGCGATCGTTGATCTCTTTGATGATCTGCATATGGCGCGGCAGCAGCGGCTTCAGCAGCCGCTCATGCCAGTTCTCCAGCGCCTCCGGCATCAGCGTATGGTTGGTATAGGCAAACAGGCGGCTGGTAATCGACCACGCCTCGTCCCAGCTCAGCTGATGCTCGTCGATCAGCACGCGCAGCATCTCCGGAATGGCGATGGTCGGGTGGGTATCGTTGAGCTGGATGACTTCGTAGTCGGGCAGCTCCGCCAGCTTGCGCCCGGCCAGATGGTGACGGCGCAGAATATCCGCTACCGAGCAGGCGCACTGGAAGTACTGCTGCATCAGGCGCAGCTTTTTACCCGCGGTGTGGTTGTCGTTAGGATAGAGAACCTTAGTCAGCTTTTCGGCGTCGATACCCTGCTGTTCGGCACGCAGGAAATCGCCGTCGTTAAATTTAGTCAGATCGAACGGGTGAGCGTGCTTAGCCTGCCACAGTCGCAGAGGCTGCGCTACGCCGTTACGATAGCCCAGCACCGGCAGATCCCACGCCTCGCCGACCAGGGAAAATGCGGGCTCCCAGCGTCCGTCCCGGCTCACCTTGCCGCCAAGGTTGACCTTAACGTCCAGCGCGGCGTTGTGCTGGAACCAGGGGTAGCTGCCGCGATGCCAGTCGTCCGGGGCCTCCTGCTGCTGCCCGTCGACAAAGGACTGGCGGAACAGACCGTACTGATAGTTCAGGCCGTAGCCGATAGCGGGCTGGCCTACCGTCGCCATCGAGTCAAGGAAGCAGGCCGCCAGCCGTCCTAACCCACCGTTGCCCAGCGCCGGATCGATCTCCTCCTCCAGCAGGTCGGTCAGGTTGACGTTATGCGTTTCCAGCAGATCGCTCACCTCCTGATACCAGCCCATGTTAAGCAGGTTGTTGCCAGTCAGGCGGCCAATCAGAAACTCCATTGAGATGTAGTTTACGTGGCGCTGATCCTCTGCGGGTTTGGCTACCGCCTGGGCAGCAAGCTGCTCCGCCAGCGCGCCGCTCACCGCGTGCCACCACTGGTGGGGGGTCATCTCTTCGGCGGAACGGAGACCAAAACGCTGCCACTGACGCGTCAGGGCAGCGGCAAACTGAGCTTTATTAAAGGTTGGCTGTGACATAGCAAACGGGGATCCTGTAAGTAAAAACAACGTTAACGCTAGTTTGCCTGGCCCATACGGCGACTTCCTCATCCTGCCAGGGAAAAGCCCAGGAGGAGCCGCAGGGATGAGCCAAAAGTGTGATCGCTGCCACTTAAAGTTAGCTGCAAAAAGGCGAATTACTCAAAAATTCAACGGCCAGACGGCACAAAAACACATGCAAAAGTATGAGGAAATTATCGACAGTTAACCGGGAGGGCGCTCAAGAAAATGAAATGCCGTTTCATATATACATACATGAATTTAAGTTTACCGCTGCGAAACGTGGATACAAATATTAACAACCCCTCCCTCTTCCCCTATTAATTACCACTTTCGACCTATGGATTCTGAATATCAACGGCCTAACCTTACTCTGCCAAAAGTGAATATTACATTCTGCTCCATTTGCCCGCAGGCTAGTTACCACGTGCCCTCGCTGCCTGTCGGGCGTTTTATTCAGCCAGGTTATAGAAATGTGACACGGTGCAAATTCAGCGTCGTAAAATTCGGACATAACTTGCAATAGAATCCATTCTGACCGACCTTATTAGTCATTAATTACGAAGCTCAAAAAAATTCCTTTTTCTTCGTTCCCTCACAGTGAAGTGATAACTATGTTGATTCCGTCTAAATTAAGTCGCCCGGTTCGTCTTGACCATACTGTGGTCCGCGAACGCCTGCTGGCTAAACTTTCCGGCGCGAACAATTTTCGTTTAGCTCTGGTTACCAGCCCGGCTGGCTACGGCAAAACGACGCTTATTTCACAGTGGGCCGCCAGTCAAGCCGATCTGGGCTGGTTCTCGCTCGATGAGGGGGACAACCAGCCGGAGCGATTCGCCAGCTATCTTGTCGCCGCCGTGCAGCAGGCGACCGGTGGGCACTGTGTCTCCAGCGAAGCGATGGCGCAAAAGCGTCAGTACGCTAGCCTCCCCTCGCTCTTCTCCCAGCTCTTTATTGAGCTGGCTGAGTGGCAGCGCCCGCTCTATATCGTTATCGACGACTACCACCTGGTGACCAACCCGGTGATCCACGATGCGATGCGTTTCTTTCTGCGTCATCAGCCGGAAAATCTGACGCTGGTGGTGCTGTCGCGCAACCTGCCGCAGCTGGGCATTGCCAACCTGCGCGTGCGCGATCAGCTGCTGGAAGTCAGCAGCCAGCAGCTGGCCTTTACCCATCAGGAGGCCAAGCAGTTTTTTGATTGCCGCCTGAACGCCCCGATTGAAGCGGCAGAGAGCAGCCGTCTGTGCGACGACGTGGCCGGATGGGCCACCGCCCTGCAGCTGATTGCCCTCTCGGCCCGGCAGAATAACAGCTCAACCCAGCACTCCGCCCGGCGCCTGGCGGGGATCAACGCCAGCCATCTGTCGGACTATCTGGTCGATGAGGTGCTGGACAATATTGATGTCACTACCCGCCAGTTCCTGCTGAAAAGCTCCCTGCTGCGCTCGATGAACGATGCGCTGATCGTCCGGGTGACCGGTGAAGAGAACGGCCAGATGCGGCTGGAAGAGATCGAGCGGCAGGGGCTATTTTTACAGCGTATGGATGACTCCGGCGAGTGGTTTAGCTATCACCCGCTGTTCGGCAGCTTTTTACGCCAGCGCTGTCAGTGGGAGCTGGCCACCGAGCTGCCGGATATCCACCGCGCGGCGGCAGAGAGCTGGATGGCGCAGGGCTTCCCGAGCGAAGCTATCCACCATGCGTTAGCGGCGGGCGACGGCACGATGCTGCGCGATATTCTGCTGCACCATGCGTGGGGGCTGTTTAACCACAGCGAGCTGACCCTGCTGGAGGCGTCGTTAAAGGCGCTGCCGTGGGAGAGCCTGCTGGAGAACCCGCGTCTGGTGCTGCTGCAAGCCTGGCTGATGCAGAGCCAGCACCGCTATAGCGAAGTGAACACCCTGCTGGCCCGCGCCGAGCAGGAGATGGATATGACGGCGGATCACGCCCTGCAAGGTGACTTTAACGCGCTGCGCGCCCAGGTAGCGATTAACGATGGCGATCCGGTGGAGGCCGAGCGGCTGGCGATGATCGCGCTTGAGGAGCTGCCGCTGGCTAACTTCTATAGCCGCATCGTAGCCACCTCGGTGCACGGCGAGGTGCTGCACTGCAAGGGGCTGCTCAGCCACTCCCTCACCGTGATGCAGCAAACCGAGCAGATGGCACGCCGCCACGACGTCTGGCACTACGCGCTGTGGAGCCTGATCCAGCAGTGCGAGATCCTGTTTGCTCAGGGCTTCCTGCAGGCCGCCTGGGAGTGCCAGGAGAAGGCGTTTACGCTTATCCGCGAGCAGCATCTTGAGCAGCTGCCGCTGCACGAGTTTTTGCTGCGCATCCGCGCTCAGCTGCTGTGGGCCTGGGGACGTCTTGATGAGTCCGAAGCGGCGGCCCGAGAAGGTATGACCGTGCTCTCTGCTTATCAGCCTCAGCAGCAGCTGCAGTGTCTGGCCCTGGTGGTGCAAAACTCGCTGGCGCGTGGCGATCTGGATAACGCTCGCAGCCACCTTAACCGACTGGAGAACCTGCTCGGCAACGGGCAGTACCATAGCGACTGGGTGTCCAATGCCGACAAGGTGCGGGTGATCTACTGGCAGATGACCGGCGATAAGCAGGCCGCCGCCCAGTGGCTGCGCCAGACGCCGAAATCAGAGTTTGCCAATAACCACTTCCACCAGAGCCAGTGGCGTAACGTTGCCCGGGCGCAGATCCTGCTGGGAGACGTTGAGTCCGCAGAGATGGTGCTGGAGGAGCTGAACGAGAACGCGCGCAGCCTGCGGCTGATGAGCGATCTGAACCGTAACCTGCTGCTGCTGAACCAGCTTTACTGGCAGGCTGGACGCAAGAATGATGCCCAGCGGGTGCTGATGGAGGCCCTGACGCTGGCAAATCGCACCGGCTTCGTTAGCCATTTCGTGATTGAAGGCGAGGCGATGGCGCAGCAGCTGCGGCAGCTGATCCAGCTTAACGCTCTGCCGGAGCTGGAGGGCCACCGCGCCCAGCGCATTCTGCGCGACATTAACCAGCATCATCGCCACAAATATGCCCATTTTGATGAGCGCTTTGTTGAGCGCCTGCTGACCCACCCGGAGGTGCCGGAGCTGATCCGCACCAGCCCGCTGACCCAGCGGGAGTGG
This sequence comes from Pseudescherichia sp., assembly GCF_032052675.1. Lineage (NCBI taxonomy): Bacteria > Pseudomonadati > Pseudomonadota > Gammaproteobacteria > Enterobacterales > Enterobacteriaceae > Pseudescherichia > Pseudescherichia sp. The sequence continues at coordinate 355,820 of NZ_DAMBWA010000003.1, read as the reverse complement.
CAGGTGCTGGGGCTGATCTACTCTGGCTACAGCAACGAGCAGATCGCCGGCGAGCTGGCGGTGGCGGCGACCACCATCAAAACCCACATCCGTAACCTCTACCAGAAGCTGGGCGTTGCCCACCGCCAGGATGCGGTGCAGCACGCGCAGCAGCTATTACAGATGATGGGCTACGGGGTCTAAATTGTAGTGACTGCATCAGCAGAGTAACGCCCGGTGGCGCTGCGCTTACGCGGGCCTACAAACCCGCAGCGTGCTACCGTAGGCCGGGCAAACGCAGTGCCGCCCGGCGTGATGTTTAGCACAGCTCCAGCTGAATATTGTGGCTTTTAATCACGTCCAGCACGCCTGCTGGCGGCATCACGTCGGTATAGACCGCATCCACCATGCTGATGCTGCCCATGTTAACCATCGCGTTACGGCCATACTTAGAGTGATCCACCACCAGCATCACGTGGCGTGAGTTGTCGATGATTGCCCGCTTGGTGCGCACCTCGTGGTAGTCAAACTCCAGCAGCGAGCCGTCGGCGTCGATGCCGCTGATGCCGAGAATGCCGAAGTCGAGGCGGAACTGAGAGATAAAGTCGAGCGTCGCCTCGCCGATAATCCCGCCGTCGCGGCTGCGCAGCTCGCCCCCGGCCAGAATGATGCGGAAATCCTCTTTCACCATCAGCGTGTTAGCGACGTTAAGGTTGTTGGTCACGATGCGCAGGTGATTGTGATCCAGCAGCGCATGCGCTACCGCTTCCGGCGTGGTGCCGATATCGATAAACAGCGTTGCCCCGTCAGGGATCTGGCTGGCGACCTTGCGGGCAATCCGCTCCTTCTCCGCCGTCTGGGTGGCTTTACGATCGTGCCACGAGGTGTTTACCGAGCTTGAGGGAAGCGCTGCGCCGCCGTGGTGGCGCAGGATCATGTTCTGATCGGCCAGATCGTTCAAATCGCGGCGAATGGTTTGCGGACTGACGGCAAACTGCTCCACCAGCTCCTCGGTACTGACGTAGCCCTGCTTTTTTACCAGCTCGATAATGGCATCGTGGCGCTGTGTCTGTTTCATTGCAATGTTCCTGAGCTTTTATGTTCGTTTTCGCGTATCAACAAACGCCATTGCCAGCCCCACGGCCAGGCCGGTGACGTGCGCGCCGTTGGCGATAGACATGCCAAACAGATTAAACCAGCCGGCAATTAACCATATTAATGAGAAGGCTATCAGGCCTCGCGGCAAATAGACACCGCTTTGCGGATCGCGCTCGCCCCGCAGCCAGGCGTAGCCCATCAGCGCATAGACCACGCCGGAGAGGCCACCAAACCACGGGCCGCTAAATTTGTGCTGCACATAACCGCTGAGCAGCGCGCTGATAAGCGTGATGACAATGAGCTTGCCGCTACCGAGGCGCTTCTCCACCGCCCCGCCGATGTACCACCACCAGAGCAGGTTGAAGAGGATATGCATCACGGAGAAATGCATCAACGCATGGCTGAAGTAGCGCCAGAGATCGAACTGCAGCGAAGGATCAAAAGGCCACGCCAGCCAGACCATAACCATCTGGTCACCGAGCGTGCTCATCAGGATAAACACCAGCACGCAGAGCAGCGCCACGATCAGCGTTACCGGCCCGGCCCGCTCGCGCAGGGTGGCGAAGAAGGGGTAACGGCGGTAGTGCAGGCCGCTATTAACCTGCCCTGACTGCCAGCTGGCGGCCAGGTAGCGCGGATCTTCCGGATTCTGCTGGAAGCGCGCCAGCTCTTCGCGTACGCGTCCGGCCTGGCTCTCGTCCGCCAGCCAGACGTCGCTGGTCTCGTGGTGTTGAATAGTCAAAACAACGCCCTGGGTCTGCATATAGTCAACAAACGCCTGGGCGACGCGCGGGTTAGCAAAGGAGGTGATCATCAACATGCTGGCGGTCGCTTTTTCCACACAAAAGAGGGCAGTATAGCGGGTTATTGCTCCGCTGACTAAAGCGTCCCGTGAGCCACTTCCGCTGGGAAATGGCGATGCCAGGCGTCAAAGCCGCCGTCGACGCTGTAGACCTGGTCAAAACCCTGCTGCAACAGGTACTGAGCCGCGCCTTTGCTACTGTTGCCGTGGTAGCACATCACCATCACCGGCGTATCAAAGTCGTTCTGCTGCATAAAGGTACCCAGCGTATCGTTGGTCAGATGAAATGCGCCGGGGGTATGGCCCATCGCATAGCTTTGCGGATCGCGAATATCGACCAGCACCGCCAGCTTCTGATGCATCTTCTGATGGGCCTCTTCTACATTAATACACTCAAACTGATCCATTATTTTCCCATTTGCAGGCCCTGGGGCGTGCTTACCAATGCTCTGCCCGGCGGCGCTAGCTTGCCGGGCCTACAACTACACTCATCCTCTAATTTTACGTCGTTCCGCCAGCTAAACGCCATTATGTTATGCATATCACTTTAAATTGTTTTTTTGATGTTACCAAAAGCGCGTTCGTTTGCTATTATGAGCGATATCGAACATTTTTGAGCTTTTACGAAAGTGCATGAGGTGAGCATGGAAACCAAAGATCTGATTGTGATAGGCGGGGGCATCAACGGTGCCGGTATCGCGGCAGACGCCGCCGGGCGTGGCCTCTCCGTGCTCATGCTGGAGGCAAACGATCTGGCCTGTGCCACCTCTTCGGCCAGCTCCAAGCTGATCCACGGCGGTCTGCGCTACCTTGAGCACTATGAGTTTCGTCTGGTGAGCGAGGCGCTGGCGGAGCGTGAGGTGCTGCTGCAGATGGCGCCGCATATCGCCTTCCCAATGCGTTTTCGCCTGCCGCACCGTCCGCATCTTCGTCCGGCGTGGATGATCCGCATCGGCCTGTTTATGTACGATCACCTGGGCAAACGCACCAGCCTGCCCGGCTCTACCGGCTTGCGTTTTGGCTCAGAGTCGGTGCTGAAGCCGGAGATCGTGCGCGGATTCGAATATTCTGACTGCTGGGTAGACGATGCGCGGCTGGTCGTGGCGAATGCGCAGATGGTGGTGCGTAAAGGCGGCGAAGTGTTAACGCGTACCCGGGCGACCGCGGCACGTCGGGAGAACGGTCTGTGGATCGTCGAAGCCGAAGACGTCGATACCGGCGAGAAGTACCGCTGGCAGGCGCGCGGCCTGGTGAATGCTACCGGTCCGTGGGTAAAACAGTTCTTTGACGAGGGGATGCAGCTGCCGTCTCCGTATGGTATCCGCCTGATCAAAGGCAGCCATATCGTGGTGCCGCGCGTCCACTCGCAGAAGCAGGCCTATATTCTACAGAACGAAGATAAGCGGATCGTGTTTGTGATCCCGTGGATGGACGAGTTCTCCATTATTGGCACTACCGATGTGGAGTATAAGGGCGATGCGAAGCACGTTGAGATCGACGAGAGTGAGATTAACTACCTGCTGAAGGTCTATAACGCGCACTTTAAAAAGCCGCTAACCCGGAACGATATCGTCTGGACCTACTCCGGCGTACGTCCGCTCTGCGACGACGAGTCCGACTCACCGCAGGCGATCACCCGCGACTATACCCTGGATATTCGCGATGATGAGGGCAAAGCGCCCCTGCTCTCCGTCTTCGGCGGCAAGCTGACCACCTATCGCAAGCTGGCCGAGCACGCGCTGGAGAAGCTGACGCCGTACTATAGCGGCATCGGCCCGGCGTGGACCAGGGAGTGCGTGCTGCCCGGGGGCGATATTGCCGGTGACCGGGACGACTACGCGGCGAAGCTGCGTCGTCGCTATCCGTTTATCAGCGAGCCGCTGGCGCGCCACTACGCCCGTACCTACGGCAGCAACAGCGAGCTGATCCTTGCCGGTATGACGTCGATTGAAGCGCTGGGGGAGAACTTCGGCCATGAGTTCTACGAGGCCGAGCTGCGCTATCTTGCAGAGCATGAGTGGGTACGCCGCCTCGATGATGCTATCTGGCGTCGGACGAAAGCAGGCATGTGGCTGAACGCGGAGCAGCAGTCGCGGGTGGCCCAGTGGCTGGCCAGCTGGGCTAAGCGTGAATTGTCATTGGCATCGTGATTGATATAGAAACGCCGGGCGGCACTGCGTTTGCCCGGCCTACGTCCAGGCCCGGTAAGCATAGCGCCACCGGGCGTTTTTTACAGGCGTATCGGCTTAATATTCCAGATTTTATCCGCGTACTCCTTGATCGTCCTGTCGGATGAGAAGTAGCCCATATTGGCGATGTTGTGCATCGCTTTAATGGTCCACTCTTCCGGCTGGCGATAAAGCTCATCCACCCGATCCTGGCAGTCAACGTAGCTGCGGAAATCTGCCAGCACCTGGTAGTGGTCGCCGAAGTTAAGCAGGGAATCCACCAGATCGCGGTAGCGCCCCGGCTCGTCACGATTAAACACGCCGGTAGCGATCTGCGTCAGGACAGTGTGCAGCTCCTCGTCTTTATCGTAGTAGTCGCGCGGCTTATAGCCCTGACGACGCAGCGTCTCAACCTCATCCGCCGTATTACCAAAGATAAAGATATTGTCGTCGCCCACATGCTCCAGCATCTCGACGTTTGCACCATCCAGCGTGCCGATAGTCAGCGCGCCGTTGAGGGCAAACTTCATGTTACTGGTGCCGGAGGCCTCCGTTCCCGCCAGCGAAATCTGCTCAGAGAGATCGGCTGCCGGAATGATCAGCTGCGCCAGGCTGACGCTGTAGTTCGGAATAAACACAACCTTCAGCTTGTCGCCAATCTGTGGATCGTTATTGATGACCTTCGCCACGTCGTTGATCAGGTGAATAATATGCTTCGCCATGTAGTAGGCCGAGGCCGCCTTACCGGCAAAGATATTGACGCGTGGCACCCAGTTCGCTTCCGGATCGGCCTTGATGCGGTTATAGCGGGCGATCACGTGCAGAACATTCATCAGCTGACGCTTGTACTCATGGATACGCTTGATCTGCACGTCGAACAGCGCCTTCGGGTTCACCACTACGTTAAGCTGCTGACCAATATAGAGCGCCAGGCGCTTTTTATTATCCAGCTTCGCCTGGCGCACGGCCTGGTTCACTATCGGGAAGTCGATATGCTGCTCCAGCTCGCTAAGCTGGCTGAGATCGGTTCGCCACGTACGCCCGATATGCTCGTCGAGCACATCTGACAGCGAGGGGTTAGCTAACGCCAGCCAGCGCCGCGGCGTCACGCCGTTGGTGACGTTGGTAAAGCGCGTCGGGAAGATTTTGGCAAAGTCAGCGAATAGCGACTGCACCATCAGGTTTGAGTGCAGCTCGGAGACACCATTGACCTTATGGCTGGCTACTACTGCCAGCCAGGCCATGCGCACCCGGCGGCCGTTAGACTCGTCGATGATCGAGACACGGCTCAGCAGCCCGGTATCGTTCGGATACTGCTCCTGCACGGTCTTCAGGAAGTAGTCGTTGATCTCAAAAATAATTTGCAGATGACGCGGCAGAATTTTACCCAGCATGTCTACCGGCCAGGTCTCCAGCGCTTCGCTCATCAGCGTATGGTTGGTATAGGAGAAGATCTGGCAGGTCGCCTCAAAGGCGTCATCCCACGAAAACTTATGCTCGTCGATCAAAAGACGCATCAGCTCAGGAATACCGAGTACCGGATGGGTATCGTTGAGGTGGATGGCGACCTTATCGGCGAGGTTAGCGTAGGTCTTATGCAGCAGGAAGTGGCGGTTCAGGATATCCTGCACCGTCGCGGAGACGAGGAAATACTCCTGGCGCAGGCGCAGCTCGCGACCGGAGTAGGTCGAGTCGTCCGGGTAGAGCACGCGGGAGACGTTTTCCGAGTGGTTTTTATCTTCCACCGCGGCAAAATAGTCGCCCTGATTAAATTTACCGAGGTTAATCGCGCTACTGGCCTGGGCATTCCACAGCCGCAGCGTATTGGTGGCGTCGGTATCAAAGCCGGGGATAATCTGATCGTAGGCCACCGCCAGAATCTCTTCGGTCTCCAGCCAGCGGGTCTTCTTCCCCTCCTGCTGGATACGGCCGCCGAACCGTACCTTGTAGCGGGTGTTGTGACGCTTGAACTCCCACGGGTTACCGTATTCCAGCCAGTAGTCCGGGGACTCTTTCTGGCGGCCCTCAACGATGTTCTGTTTGAACATGCCGTAGTCATAGCGGATGCCATAGCCGCGTCCCGGCAGGCCAAGCGTGGCCAGCGAGTCGAGGAAGCAGGCAGCCAGACGACCCAAACCGCCGTTGCCGAGGCCAGGGTCGTTCTCTTCGTCGATCAGCTCTTCGAGATCCAGCCCCATCTCTTCCAGCGCGTTTTTAACATCGCCATAGATGCCCAGCGCAAGCAGGGCATTAGAGAGGGTGCGGCCAATCAGAAATTCCATCGACAAATAATAGACCTGGCGCGTCTCCTGCGAGAGCTGCGCACGATTTGAGCGCAGCCAACGCTCAACCAGGCGGTCACGTACGGCGAACAGCGTGGCGTTCAACCACTCGTGTTTATTGGCGATAGCCGGATCTTTACCAATGGTAAACATCAGTTTATAGGCAATGGAGTGCTTTAACGCCTCGACGCTGAGCGTCGGTGATGTATAGGTAAAGGGTGCATTCATAAACGTGATTCCTGGTGCTCTACTTCAACCGATAATAGAGATCCCGGTAGGACTGAGCGGCAACCTGCCAGCTAAAATCCATATTCATCGCCTGACGCTGAACAAAGCGCCACAGCGAAGGCCGGGACCACAGCACAAACGCACGCCTTATCGCCCTCAGCAGCGACCAGGCATTACTGTCTTCAAAGACAAAACCGCTGGCGATACCGTCCGCCAGGTTCTCTAATGAGCTGTCTGATACGGTGTCAGCCAGCCCGCCGGTACGCCGCACCAGCGGCAGCGTGCCGTACTTCAATCCGTAGAGCTGCGTCAGCCCGCACGGTTCAAATCGGCTTGGCACCAAAATCACATCCGCGCCGCCCATGATGCGGTGCGAGAAGGCTTCGTGATAGCCAATCTGGACCCCAACCTGCCCCGGATGCTCGGCGGCAGCGGCCAGGAAGCCCTCCTGCAGAACCGGATCGCCCGCGCCCAGCAGGGCCAGCTGTCCGCCCTGCTCCAGCAGGCCCGGCAGCGCCTCCAGCACCAGATCCAGCCCTTTCTGGCTAGTCAGGCGGCTGACCACGGCGAAGAGCGGGATCTTTTCATCCACCTTCAGCCCCATCGCGATTTGCAGCTGGCGCTTGTTCTCCGCCTTATCCTCCAGCGAGTCACGGGTAAAGCGCGACGCCAGCAGCAGGTCGGTTTCCGGATCCCAGATCTGTTCATCAACGCCGTTGAGGATCCCAGAGAGACGACCCTCTGCATGGCGCTGGCGCAGCAGCCCTTCCATGCCATACGCAAACTGCGGCTCGGTGATCTCCCGCGCGTAGGTCGGGCTAACCGCCGTAATATGGTCGGCAAAGTAGAGCCCGGCCTTCAGGAACGAGATCTGACCGTTGAACTCTACGCCATTAACATTAAAGAATGACCACGGCAGTTCAATTTCATCCATATGATGAGCATAAAACATACCCTGGTAGGCTAAATTATGCACGGTAAATACCGACTTCGCCGGATGGCCACGGGCGGCGAGGTAGGCAGGCGCCAGCCCGGCATGCCAGTCGTGGGCATGGACAATGTCCGGACGCCAGAACGGATCGAGACCGCAGGCCATCTCGCTGCCCACCCAGCCGAGCAAGGCGAAGCGCAGCACGTTATCGGTGTAGGCAAACAGGTTAGTGTCGTGATACGGGCTGCCGGGACGATCGTAAAGGTGTGGGGCATCAATCAGATAGATGCCAACGCCGTTATAGTGACCGTAGAGCAGTGTGATGTGGCCAGCAAAGGTCTCTCGCCGGGACACCACTTTCGCATCGGTAATACCGCGCCGAATATCAGGAAAAGCCGGCAGCAGTACGCGAGTATCAACACCACCGGCTATTTGCGCCGCAGGGAGTGCACCAAGTACATCTGCCAGACCACCGGTCTTGAGCAACGGGAACATCTCAGAACATACATGTAAAACCTGCATTCTCGCTCCTGTTAAAAACCGCTACCGCATGCAAGCGGTAGCGGTAAACCAGCACGCGGACCCCTTCCGCGCAAGGTTATGATTTGATGCCGTCACTCTTTTAATTTGCTTAACATCTCACGCGTGACCAGCACAATGCCTTCCTCTGAACGGTAGAACCGACGGGCATCCTCTTCTGCATTTTCACCGATCACCATGCCCTCAGGAATTTTACAGGCGCGGTCGATGACGCAGCGGCGCAGGCGGCACGAACGTCCTACCCAGACATCCGGCAGCAGAACCGACGAGTCGATATTGCAGAATGAGTTAACGCGCACGCGCGGGAACAGCACCGACTGCACCACCACCGAACCGGAGATAATGCAGCCCCCCGACACCAGCGAATTAAGCGTCATGCCGTGACTACCGGATCTATCCTGTACAAATTTAGCAGGCGGTAGCGATTCCATGTGGGTTCGGATAGGCCAATTTTGATCGTACATATCCAGTTCAGGGGTGACGGAGGCAAGATCGAGGTTAGCCTTCCAGTATGCCTCCAGGGTTCCTACGTCGCGCCAGTAGGGCTCTGCGTCCGGATCCGACTGCACGCAGGAGTGCGGGAACGCATGGGCAAAGGCCTCACCCGCTCTCGTCACTTTCGGGATAATATCTTTACCGAAATCGTGATTAGAGGTTTCATCCTTGTCATCCTCCTCAAGCAGCTCATAGAGATAGTCTGCATCGAAAATGTAGATCCCCATGCTGGCGAGCGATTTAGTGTCATCCCCCGGCATGGTAGGCGGATTGGCTGGCTTCTCAACGAAATCGATTACTTTTTCGTTTTCATCTACTGCCATGACGCCGAACGCCGTTGCTTCTGCTTTAGGCACCGGCAGGCAGGCGACGGTGCAGCGTGCGCCCTTCTCAACGTGGTCGATCAGCATGCGCGAGTAGTCCTGCTTATAGATGTGATCGCCCGCGAGGATCACGACATACTCCGCGTTATAGCGGCGAATGATGTCGAGGTTCTGGGTGACCGCATCCGCCGTGCCGCGATACCAGTTTTCACCGTGCACGCGCTGCTGGGCGGGGAGAAGATCGACAAACTCGTTCATCTCTTCGCTAAAGAAGGACCAGCCGCGCTGGATATGCTGCACCAGGGTGTGTGACTGATACTGAGTGATTACGCCGATACGACGGATACCGGAGTTAAGACAGTTGGAGAGCGCAAAATCAATGATACGGAACTTGCCGCCAAAGTGTACCGCAGGCTTGGCGCGTGTGGTGGTCAAGTCTTTGAGACGCGTGCCGCGCCCTCCCGCCAGGATCAGGGCTACAGATTTTAATGGGAGCTGGCGCGCTAACATTAGCGGATCGTTTTTATCAAATCTAACCATGATGAACTCCTTTTTTATGACCTTCGAAAAACGCATACTCCATGCGCGGGCCCATGCCAGACAGCCACTACCACCGGATTATCCTCACCGGCAAATGGAGGAACGGCGCGCCATTCCCCGTCGGGTAATACAATTTCTGTAACCTTATCCGTATTGTTCAGCGTAATCAGGAAACGGTCTGAAAGCAGGATTTGCAGACGGCCTACCCCATGCTCCCACTCCCGCACGCTTAAAGGCTGGGCATCCTTGTTCAGCCAGCTGACGTTGCCGTCACCCTCTTCCCACCAGGCATTATTGGTTAACGCCGGTACCTGCTGGCGAAGATGGATTAAGGTGGCCACAAAGGTGGTCAGCCCGTCATTTGCCTTTTCCCAATCAAGCCAGGTCAGCGCGTTGTCCTGGCAATAGGCATTATTGTTACCATGCTGGCTGTGTCCCTGTTCATCACCCGCCAGCAGCATCGGCGTACCTTGTGACAGCAGCAGCGTGACCAGTAGGGCATGGACACTGTCTCGTCGCCGCTCAATCACATACAACGAACCGCCTAGTCCTTCTGTACCATGATTATTGCTGTGATTATTGTTAGAGCCATCGCGATTCTCTTCGCCGTTGGCCTCGTTGTGTTTATGGTTAAAACAGACGCAGTCGCGTAGCGTAAACCCGTCGTGCGCCGTCACCAGGTTGATCGACGCGGCGGGAAGACGCCCGCTGCGCCTGAACACATCCCCCGAGCCGGCAAAGCGCGTGGCAAAGCGGCCCAAAGAGATATCCTTCGCCAGCCAGAAGCGGCGCGAGGCATCGCGAAACTGATCGTTCCACTCGGCAAACAGCGGCGGAAAATTGCCGACCTGGTAACCGCCTTCGCCCACGTCCCACGGCTCGGCAATCAGCTTGACCGCTGAGAGCACCGGATCGTTTTTTATCGCCTCAAACAGCGGCGCACAGGGGTCAAAATGCGGCGTGCGCCCCATCACCGTCGCTAAATCGAAGCGGAAGCCGTCGATGTGGTAGGTGTCTACCCAATGCCGTAGGCACTGGTGGGCATACTCCACCACGCCAGGATGACTCAGGTTCAGCGTGTTGCCGCAGCCGGTCCAGTTAACGTAGTCGCCGTTCTCCCTGATCCAATAATAGCTACGGTTATCGATTCCGCGCAGGGAGAAGGTGGGGCCTTCAATATCGACCTCGGCGCTGTGGTTCAAGACGATATCGAGGATCACCTCAATACCGGCTTTGTGCAGCGCTTTGACCGCCTCGCAAAACTCCTGCAGGGCGCGGTCAGGATCGCTGGCGTAGCGCGGATCGAGGGCAAACATCGCCAGCGGGTTGTAGCCCCAGTAGTTGCTTAAGCCCAGCCGCTGCAGGCGCGGCTCGCTGGCAAAATGCGCCACCGGCAGCAGCTCCAGAGCGGTGATCCCCAGCCGTTTAAAGTAAGCAATCATCACCGGATGACCGAGGGCTCTGTAGGTGCCGCGTATCTTTTCCGGAATAGCCGGATGCAAATACGTTAGCCCTTTGACATGCGCCTCATAGATCACCGTCTTGCCCCAGGGCGTACGCGGTGGCGCGTCGTCTTCCCAGTCAAACGCCTCATTAACGACCACGCTTTTGGGCGCAATAGCCGCGTTATTATGAGGGTCGGCAATATCAAAACCGCCGTGGAAGAGATCATGATCGATAGCATCGCCGTCGACACGGCGGGCGCAGGGGTCGATCAGCAGTTTGGTCGGATTGAAGCGGTGGCCCGCAGCCGGATCCCACGGGCCGTGCACCCGGAAGCCATAGCGTATGCCGGGACGCGCCTTCTCCAGAAAACCGTGCCAGACGTCGCCAGTGCGGGCAGGCAGGTCGTAACGCTGTTCATTCTCCTCATCGTCAAAGATGCAGAGCTCAACCCGCTCTGCGTTTGCCGAGAAGAGCGTGAAATTCACGCCGTTGCCTTCATAATGCGCGCCAAGTGGCGCAGGCTTGCCTGCCGCCAGCTTCGTCATTCACCCTCCCTGACCAGCCAGATGGTGGAGAGCGGTGGCAGCGTCAGACAGAGCGAGTTATCGCGACCGTGGCTTGGGATCGCATCACTGTGCACGGTGCCGTAATTCCCCATATTGCTGCCGTGATAGTGTACTGAATCGGTGTTCAGCGCCTCACGCCAGCGGCCCGGCTGATTAACGCCAAAGCGGTATTCATGGCGCGGCTCCGGCGTAAAGTTGCTGGCCACGATAATTTCATTGCCGGCTTTATCCCGACGTACAAAGATAAACACCGAGCGTTGGTTATCGTCGACCACCAGCCACTCGAAACCATAGCGATCGAAATCCAGCTCGTGCAGCGCTTTATGGTGACGGTAGGTGGAATTGAGATCGCGTACCAGCCGCTGGACGCCGTGGTGCCAGTTATCGCCGCCCTCCAGCAGATGCCAGTCAAGGCTGCTGTCATGGTTCCACTCGCGCCCCTGGGCAAACTCATTGCCCATAAAGAGCAGCTTTTTACCCGGGAAGCCCCACATCCAGCCGTAGTAAGCGCGCAGGTTGGCAAACTTCTGCCATGCATCACCCGGCATCCGGTCAAGAATGGACTTTTTACCGTGCACAACTTCATCGTGCGACAGCGGCAGAACGAAGTTCTCGGTGTAGTTGTAGAGCATCCCGAACGTCAGCTTATCGTGATGGTACTGACGGTAGATGGGATCGAGCTTAAAGTAGTCGAGGGTGTCATGCATCCAGCCCAGGTTCCACTTGTACCAGAAGCCCAGCCCACCGTTAGCCGGTGGCCGCGATACGCCCGGAAAATCGGTAGACTCTTCGGCCATGCTCACCGCCCCTGGCACCTGCTCTCCTAGCTTACGGTTGGTGCTGCGCAGGAACTCGATAGCTTCCAGGTTCTCGCGACCGCCAAACTCGTTGGGGATCCACTCCCCCTCTTTGCGGCTGTAGTCACGGTAGATCATGGAAGCCACCGCATCGACGCGCAGGGCGTCAATACCAAAGCGCTCAACCCAGTAAAGGGCGTTGCCCACCAGATAGTTGCTAACCTCACGGCGACCGTAGTTGTAGATCAGCGTGTTCCAGTCCTGATGGTAGCCCTCGCGCGGATCGCTATGCTCATAGAGATCGGTGCCGTCGAACTCGGCGAGGCCAAACTCGTCGGAGGGGAAGTGGCCGGGGACCCAGTCGAGGATCACATTCAGGCCCGCCGCGTGGGCAGCCTTAATAAAGTAGCGGAAATCATCCCGTGTGCCGAAGCGGCGGGTCGGCGCATAGAGGCCCGTGGGCTGGTAGCCCCAGCTACCGTCAAACGGATGCTCGTTGACCGGCATCAGCTCTAAGTGGGTGAAGCCCATCCACTTCGCATAGGGAACCAGCTGCTCTGCCAGCTCGCGGTAGCTCAGCCAGAAGTTATTGTCGGTATGGCGACGCCAGGAGCCGAGGTGCACCTCATAGATAGAGATGGGCTGATCAAACTCATTGGCGCGCCTGCGCTCTTCGGTCTGCTCAACCTTCTCCGGCAGGCCGCAGATCATGGAGGCGGTCTCCGGACGCATCTGCGCCTCGAAGGCATAGGGGTCGGCTTTGATGCGTAAGTTGCCGTGGGCATCAATCATCTCAAATTTGTAGATCTGCCCATGCTGCGCGCCGGGGATAAACAGCTCCCAGATGCCGGACTCTTTACGCAGGCGCATCGGATGGCGACGACCATCCCAGTAGTTAAATTCGCCTACTACCGAGACGCGTCGGGCGTTGGGCGCCCAGACGGAGAATTTGGTACCGGTGACCCCATCCATTGTATCGGCATGTGCACCTAAGGTTTCATACGGACGCAGGTGCGTCCCCTCTGACAGTAGCCAGGCATCTAAGTCCTGCAGCAGAGGGCCGAAGCGGTAAGGATCGTCTATCAGGTTAGCGTGATCGTGCCAGTGAACGGCAAGCTGATAGCGGAAAGGATTTTTACGGCGTTGAATGATACCGGCAAAGAAGCCGCGTGAATCAAGGCACTCTAGTCTGGCCAGTTTACGTCCGGTTTTCGTTTCGATAACCCACACTTCGGTGGCGTCAGGTAGCAACGCGCGGACTTCCAGTCCGGCATTGGTGCGATGCATACCGAGTACGGAAAAGGGATCCGCAAAATGGCCTGCTATTAGCGCGTTGATCACGTCTCTATCGACAAGACTGGACATGGTTTTTTTATCCTGTTTTATATGTGCCACATTTTTTCGCCAGCCACATCCAGCTGGCCTGAAGCTGCTCCAACCTAAAGCATAGACAAGGGTTCCCCGGTCTCCTGATAAATTTGGCTGAATTGCGACTACATTATGTATTTAGCAAAATTATCGTTGTGTTTGTTCACAAAAAATGTGCAAAAAAAAGGGGGTGACATTGCACCCCCTCTTAAACAGTTATCGTTACGCCAGCTGACGCAGCATCCGCCGCAGCGGCTCGGCGGCACCCCACAGCAGCTGGTCGCCAACGGTGAAGGCGGAGAGGTATTCCGGCCCCATGTTGAGCTTGCGCAGACGGCCAACCGGGGTGGTCAGGGTGCCGGTTACCGCTGCCGGCGTCAGCTCCCGCATGGTGATCTCACGGTCGTTGGGCACCACTTTCGCCCACTGATTGTGGGCCGCCAGCAGAGACTCAACGGTCGGGATAGAGACATCTTTCTTCAGCTTGATGGTGAAGGCCTGGCTATGGCAGCGCAGCGCGCCCACGCGCACGCAGAGGCCATCCACCGGGATCACCAGGTCGGTATTGAGGATCTTGTTGGTCTCCGCCTGACCCTTCCACTCTTCACGGCTCTGGCCGTTATCGAGCTGTTTATCAATCCACGGGATCAGGCTGCCCGCCAGCGGTACACCGAAGTTGTCTACCGGCAGCTCGCCGCTGCGGGAGAGGGTGGTGACCTTACGCTCGATATCGAGGATAGCCGAGGCCGGATCCGCCAGCTCGCCTGCAACGTGGCTGTGAAGCTGGCCCATCTGCGCCAGCAGTTCACGCATGTGGCGCGCGCCGCCGCCGGAGGCTGCCTGGTAAGTAGCAACCGAAACCCAATCCACCAGATTCTCGGCAAACAGGCCGCCCAGCGACATCAGCATCAGGCTGACGGTACAGTTGCCGCCGACAAAGGTTTTCACGCCGCTGTTCAGGCCCTGGGTAATGACGTCCTGGTTGACCGGATCGAGAATGATGATGGCGTCATCTTTCATACGCAGCGAAGAGGCTGCGTCGATCCAGTAACCCTGCCAGCCGCTTTCACGAAGCTTTGGATAGATTTCATTGGTATAATCGCCGCCCTGGCAGGTGACAATAATGTCGAGTGCCTTCAGCGCCTCCAGATCAAATGCGTCCTGCAGCGTGCCCGCTGTGCCTGTACCGAAGGTCGGTGCCGGCTGGCCAAGCTGGGAGGTAGAGAAGAAGACAGGGCGAATGGCATCGAAATCGCGCTCTTCTACCATGCGTTGCATGAGTACAGAGCCGACCATTCCGCGCCAGCCGATAAAACCAACATTTTTCATAGCGTATTTCCTGCAGAGGTGTGTGCTGTTTGAGCAATCCAGATCTTTTTACTGGTATACCTCACACATTACAAAATGCAGCTAAAGTCGCAAGTGAAATTAATCAATGATAGTGTCGCCGTCAGAAATAGCGCTTATCAGCGGCCGTTTAGGGCGTGCCTCAGGGAAACGAAGCAATGAATGATATCCTCTCCATCGCGGTGCTGTTGATCCTGATTATGGATCCGCTTGGCAACCTGCCTATCTTTATGTCGGTGCTGAAGCATACCGAGCCGAAGCGCCGCCGGGCGATTATGATCCGCGAGCTGCTGATCGCTCTGCTGCTGATGCTCATTTTCCTTTTTGCTGGCGAGAAGATCCTTTCATTCCTTAACCTGCGCGCCGAGACCGTCTCTATTTCCGGTGGCATCATCCTGTTTTTAATCGCCATTAAGATGATCTTCCCCAGCCCCGAGGGTGGTAGCTATGGCATGCCCGCCGGTGAAGAGCCGTTTATTGTACCGCTGGCGATCCCGCTGGTGGCGGGCCCCACCCTGCTCGCCACGCTCATGCTGCTGTCGCACCAGTACCCTAACCAGATGGGCCATCTGGTGATCGCCCTGATGCTGGCGTGGGGCGGCACGGTGGCGATCCTTCTGCAGTCGACGCTGTTTTTACGCCTGCTCGGCGCGAAAGGGGTTAACGCGCTGGAGCGCCTGATGGGGCTAGTGCTGGTAATGCTGGCAACCCAGATGTTCCTGGACGGTATTCGGGTGTGGATGAAGGGGTAGTCATTTAAGCGTGCATTCAAGCTGTAGGCCCGGTCAGCGCAGCGCCACCGGGCCTATCAACCATTAGCTCAGCAGCGAGAAGGCAATCATTCCGACAATGGCGCCCGTGGTGCCGAGGATGGTCTCCATCATCGTCCACGTCTTCAGCGTCTGTGCTTCGGTTGCACCGGTGAACTTACCAAACAGCCAGAAGCCCGCGTCGTTGACGTGGCTGACCACGATAGAGCCGCCCGCGATGCAGATCGACAGCGCAGCCATCTGTGCGCCGGAGAAGTGCAGCTGCTCAATGACCGGCATCACCAGACCCACCGCGGTCAGACAGGCCACCGTTGCCGATCCCTGAATAATACGCACCGCCGCAGCCAGCACGAAGCAGGTGATCGCGATGGGCAGGCCCATGCCGGTCAACGCTTCGCCCAGTGCCGGACCCACGCCGGAATCCACTAACACCTGCTTAAAGACGCCGCCCGCACCGATCACCAGCAGGATAATGCCTGCCGGCTGCAACGCCGTGCCGCAGATCGCCATCACTTTGTCTTTCGCCATCCCCTGACGGTACGCCAGACCGTAGATGGCCACCAGGCACGCCACCAGGATGGCGGTAAACGGATGGCCGATAAACTCCAGCCACTCGTAGAGCGTGGAGCCCTGCTCAACGAAGCGGGCGGCGATGGTTTTCAGGCCGACCAGCACCAGCGGCAGCAGGATCAGCGCTAGGCTGAAGCCAAACGACGGCATCTTACCCTCGCCGAGATGCGGCTCGCTGATGTCATCCGGAATATGCAACTCAACGTAGCGGCTGATAAAGTTGCCCCATAGCGGACCGGCAACCAGCATGCCAGGGATCGCCGCGCAGAGGCCGATGAGGATCATCCAGCCAAAGTCGGCATGCATCTGGGACGCCAGCAGCATCGGCGCGGGTCCCGGCAACAGGAAGGCCGCCGCCGCCGCAACCCCGGCGAAGAGCGGAATCACCAGCTTCACCAGGTTCGTGCCGGTGTGGCGCGCCATCGAGAACGCGACGCTGATCAGCAGCACAATCGCGACCTCAAAGAAGAGTGGCAGCGCGCAGATCAGCCCGGCAAGGCCGATGGCATAGTGCGCCCGGCTGTGGCCGAAGGATTTCAGCATCTTGACCGCGATCTGATCCACCGCGCCGGTCTCATGCAGAATCTTGCCGAACATCGCCCCCAGCGCGACCACTATCGCGAGGAAGCCCAGCGTGCCGCCCATGCCTTTTTCCATCGTTTTGGCAATCGCATCGAGCGGCATCCCAGAAAACAACCCAGCGCCAATAGAAACCACCATCAAAGCAATGAAGGCGTGAAGACGTGCCTTCATCACTAAAAACAGCAGCAGCAAAACCGAGCCGACCGCTGTCAAAACAAGCGTTAAAGTACCCACTGTACTGCCTTAGTCTTTTATTTATTAATCACATCAATAGTGCTGGCCACCACGCCGTTGAGCGGCTGGTCGATATCCACAATTAATACGTCAGCCTCGTCCGCGCCCGGCTCTTCCAGCGCTTCAAACTGGGTCACCAGCATCTGCGTTTTAAAGAAGTGGCCTTTACGCGCCTTCAGACGGGCTTCGATCACGTCGAAATCACCCTTCAGGTAGATAAAGGAGAGGTTTGGGTTGCCGTCGCGCAGCAGATCGCGGTAGCGTTTTTTCAGTGCGGAGCAGACGATCAGCGACACTTTGTTGGTGCGCTGCATAGCGAAAGCGGCATCGTTCAGCGCCTGCAACCAAGGCTTGCGGTCGTCATCGTTCAGCGGCTCGCCAGCGGCCATTTTGGTGATGTTGCTGCGCGGATGCAGGAAGTCGCCATCCAGGAAGGCGGCGTGAAGCTGATAGGCTACTTCGCTGGCAACGGCGGATTTACCACTGCCGGATACGCCCATCAGGACATAGACGTGGTGATCGTGATTAGTCGTGCTCAAAGGTCGCTCCCACAGAGACAAAAGGTAGATTGTTACGGGTAACAGTTATCGGTAACATTTTCCTGCCGGGGCTAGTGAGAAGCAATAACCGGTGGCCTCAGAAGTGAATAAGTGTGAGCTACTTCAAATTTGTCAGACTAAATAGATCCACCTGGTGACAAAGTGAAACCTAAATCTAACATTTTCGGCGTCACGACTTCACCACGAATGCGCGCCAGCAGGCGCTCGGCACCAATACGCCCCATGCGTTCACGCGGCGTCAGCACACTTGCCAGCTGAGGCTCCATCACCTGGCCGATATCATGGCCGTGAAAACCGGCAATCGCCATATCATCCGGGATCTTCAGCCCTAAGCGCTGGCACTCAAAGGCCGCGCCCACCGCAAGGTCATC
Source organism: Pseudescherichia sp. (assembly GCF_032052675.1). Taxonomy (NCBI): domain Bacteria; kingdom Pseudomonadati; phylum Pseudomonadota; class Gammaproteobacteria; order Enterobacterales; family Enterobacteriaceae; genus Pseudescherichia; species Pseudescherichia sp. The sequence goes on along the minus strand of NZ_DAMBWA010000003.1, from coordinate 337,823 downwards.
GTTGGTACAAAAAATACCGTTGAGCTGCGGATACTCGCGGCGCGCCTGGCGCATCAGTTCAATACCGGATGAGTACGAGGAGGACTGCTCCATCATGACGCTGTACGGCGTCAGGCCTGCATCACGCATCGCCTGCTCATACCCCTGCTGTTTGATAATAGTACGTTCGTCGAGACGTGCACCGAGATAGGCGACGTGGTGATGGCCGCGCGCCACGATGGCCGCGGTCATCTGGCGGGCAGCCTCAAAGTTATCAAAGCCCACGGCGATGTCGAGGCACGGCGAGCGGCTGTCCATCAGCTCCACCACCGGGATCCCCGCCACCTCGATCATCTTTAGCGTGCGCGGAGTGTGGCTGCGCTCGGTGAGGATCAGGCCATCAATGTTCCACGACAGCATCGACTCCAGCCGCTCCTCCTCCATCTCCGGCTTGTAGCCGTAGTGGGCCAGCATGGTCTGGTAGCCATAAGCATCGGTGACGCTTTCAATTCCGCGCAGCACTTCGGCGAATACCTGGTTGGTCAGAGAGGGCAGCAGCACGCCGATAGCGCGACTGGTGGCGTTAGAGAGAATGTCAGGTGCGCGATTAGGAATGTAGCCCAGCTCGTCCAGCACCGCTGCGATTTTGCCACGCAGCGCTACGGAGACTTGCTCCGGGTTGCGTAAAAAACGGCTGACGGTCATTTTGGTTACGCCAACGCGATCTGCAACGTCCTGAAGTACGGGTCTTTTCTTTTTCATCGTCCTGAGCGGGGTAAACGGGAAAACATTTTTTTAGTTTACCACGACGCAGGCGCAACCTCGCCGCTGATAAGGAGAGGTTGCGCACTTTATTTAACACATCATACCGGCGGCAGGTCGAACAGCAGGATTTCACTGTCGCTGTCAGCGTGAATCGACAGCGCCTGCTCGTCCCAGATAGCCAGCCCGTCGGCGGTGACGGCGGTGGTTCCGTTGATAGAGACGCTACCCTTCACGACCTGGACCCAGACTTTGCGCCCGGCGGCAATCTGATAATCCCCCTGCTCATCTTTCAGCAGCGCCCAGCGGGAGAGCTCCATATCCTGGTTCACCTTCAGCGAACCGTCGCGGGCATCCGGAGAGAGCACCAGCTGGCGGCCCTGAGCGGCGTCAAAGCGGCGCTGCTCGTAGCGCGGCGTGATACCGGTTTTTTCTGGAATGATCCAGATTTGATACAGGTGCAGACGTTCGGTTTCGCTCGGGTTGTACTCCGAGTGGCGAACCCCGGTCCCGGCGCTCATGATCTGGAACTCACCGGCAGGCACCTGCTCTTTGTTGCCCATGCTGTCCTGGTGCTCAACCGTCCCTTCCAGCACGTAGGTCAGGATCTCCATATCTTTATGGGGATGGGTACCGAAGCCCTGGCCTGCGTCGATCACGTCGTCGTTAATGACGCGCAGCGCAGAGAAACCCATAAAGTTCGCATCGTAGTAGTTGGCAAAAGAGAAGGTATGCCATGAGTCCAGCCAACCATGATTTGCATGACCACGTTCATTTGCTTTGCGTAAGAAAATCATTTTTTCACCCCCGTCTGTTTTCGATGGAGTAAGTGTGTACCCGATCGACCCAGGATGATAGAGGGTGAAAATTGACTCCTCTGTTCAAAAATTATGAACAACTTATTAACCAGCAAAAATCCTTATTTTGCGAGGGTTACCGTGGCAGGTGCGGCCTGCTCAAACCCGCGTTCGAGGATCTCAAGATTGGTTAACACCTCAGATTCCTTGACGTAGTTTTCTGCCCCTTCTGTCAGGGTGGCATAGAGGGCATCGTAGACGCGGCCATAGTCGCCTGGCTCCGGCTGCCACTCTTCGCGCACCGTCTCTCCGGCGTCGTTAAGGTACGCCAGCGTCGCCAGCGTGTCGTCGGCAGCAAACCCTGGCTCACCCGGCATGATATTGGCCTTCAGGCTGGTCTCCTGCTGGTCAATCCCGTACTTGATAAACGAGCCGCGGGTACCGTGGATAATAAATTTCGGATAGTCGATTTTGACATAGTGGCTGGTCTTCACAATCGCCTTCAGGTCGCCGTAGAAGAGCTGCGCTTCAAAGGTGTCGTCCGGGTTGGCCTTGTTGCGCAGGCTGCGGATGTCATAGGAGACATGGTCCGGGCGGCCAAACAGAGAGATGATCTGATCCAGGGTATGTACGCCGAGGCCAAAGAACATGCCGTCCTGCGGCAGGCCCGGTTTGGTCTCCGCTACCGGGCGGAAGTAGTCGATGTGGCTCTCAATTTCGACAATCTCACCCAGCTTGCCGCTCTCAATGGCTTTTTTCGCCGTCAGGAAACAGCTGTCAAAGCGGCGATTCTGGTATGGGGTAACGGTGAGACCTTTGCTTTTCGCCAGCTCGAACAGAGTAATGGCCTCAGCCATCGAAGGAGTAAAGGGTTTCTCTACCAGTACGTTTTTACCCGCTTCCAGGGCACGTTTAGCGTACTCAAAGTGGCTGTCGGCGTGGGTACAGACGATCACCAGCTTCACCTGCGGATCGTTGAGCACCTCATCGAGATCGCTGGTGAAATGGATGTGCTGATACTGAGGATACTGCTCTTCCGGCTTGGGATGGCGGCGGAAGATATGCGCCACGTGCCAGCTCGCTTTGCGGTTGAGAACGTAGGGAAGATGGTAGCGGGTGGTGCTTTTACCAAAGCCAATAAATGCGCAGTGCAGAGTCATGGATCAGTCCTTTTGTTAAATCACTGTCCATAACCATAGCGCAAAGTTGCGTGCGGCAACACGCCCGATGGCGCTGCGCTTATCGGGCCTACAAAGCGGTGTTCCCTTTGGCCGTCGGTGGCGCAGGCAGTTTATTCACGGCAAGCGCGCAGGGACCGGAGCGTACTTAATGTACGTGAGGACCCGAGCACTTCCCGGGTATAAAATGCCAAGTGAACCAGGCCAAAGATAAAAAAAAAGCCAGCATAGGCTGGCTAAGATAATACTGGAAGCAATGTGAGCAATGTCGTGCTTTCAGGTTCACCGTAGCATCCCCTGAACGCATAGCAATAATAATCATTATCATTCGCACTTGTCTAATACTTTTTGCAAAAAATGGCAGTTGACGAAAATTTTGAATTCCCGGATGGTGGAGAGGAGTCTTAACTAACTGAGGATAGAGGAAAATGAGTGAGATAGTGATACGCCACGTCGAAGCCCGCGATGCCGAGCCATTACGCCTGATGTCAGCGCAGCCGGAGATGTATCACCATCTACTACAGCTACCCTACCCTTCACAAGAGCTTTGGCAGGAGCGGGTTAAGCCCCAGCCCGGGCGCCGCATGCTGGTGGCCACCATTGATGGGGAAGTGGCCGGGCATATTGGCATCCACGTTGAGCAGAACCCGCGCCGCAGCCACGCGGCAGAGTTTGGCCTTGCCGTCTCACCCGCCTTTCGTCAGCGGGGCGTCGCCAGCGCCCTGATGAAAGCGATGATTGATGTTTGCGAGAACTGGCTGCGCATCGAGCGGATTGAGCTATCGGTTTATGCCGACAACGAAGCCGCTATTGCGCTCTACCGTAAGCATGGCTTTGAGATCGAAGGCACCGCCAGGAAGTACGCCCTGCGCAACGGCGAGCTGGTGGACTCCTACTTTATGGCACGAATGAAATAAACCATTGCCCGGTGGCGCGGCGCTTACCGGGCCTACGTTTCGTGCCGTTGTAGGCCGGGTCAGGCGAAGCCGCCACCCGGCCTACAGATCAATACCCTGCCGTTAAGTCATCCACCGAACGCGGATCCGACGCGCCATACAGCGCCCCGTCCTCGCCCACCATAATGCTCTGGGTACTGCCCATCGCCTCCTTCAGCGCCACTTTCTGTCCCTTCTGCTCGAGCATTTTCAGCGTATCCGGGCTAAAGCCCTTCTCCACGCGCAGCTCGTCCGGCAGCCACTGATGATGGAAGCGCGGAGCGTTAGTCGCTTCGGCGACGTTCATTTTAAAATCGATGCTGTTAACGACCATTTGCAGCACGGTTGTGATAATGCGGCTGCCGCCCGGGCTGCCGGTCACCAGCCAGGTCTTACCCTCTTTCGCGACGATGGTTGGCGACATCGACGAAAGCGGACGCTTGTTTGGACCCACGGCGTTGGCATCGCCACCCACCAGCCCGTAGACGTTCGGCACGCCCGGCTTGGCTGAGAAGTCATCCATCTCATTGTTAAGCAGAATGCCAGTGTTGCCCGCCACGATCCCTGAGCCAAAGGTGGTGTTCAGCGTGTAGGTCACCGCTACCGTATTGCCCTCTTTATCCACCACGGAGAAATGGGTGGTCTGATTGCTCTCGTAAGGTTCCAGCTTACCGGGGCGGATCTGGCTCGACGGCTTCGCCTTGTTGACGTCGATCTGCTGGGCAATGGATTTGGCATACTCTTTACTGGTCAACGCCTGCCACGGCACTTTGACAAAGTCCGGATCGCCCAGGTACTCCGAGCGATCGGCGTAGGCGTACTTCTCTGCCTCGGCCATCACCTGCATGGCGTCCGCGCTGCCAAAGCCATATTTCGCCAGGTCGAAGTTTTCAAGAATATTGAGGATCTGCACGATGTGGATCCCCCCTGAGGAGGGCGGCGGCATAGAGAAGACCTGATAGCCACGGTAGTCGCCGCTGATCGGCGTACGCTCTACCGCCCGGTAGGCTGCCAGATCCTCTTTGGTAATCAGGCCGCCGTTCTTGCTCATCTCCTGGGCGATCTGATCGGCAATTGCCCCCTTATAGAAAGCGTCCGGCCCCAGCTCGGCAATCATCTCCAGGCTCTTCGCCAGATTAGCCTGCACCAGCTTGTCGCCCTTCTTCAGCGGCTCGCCATTTTTCCAGAAGATCGCCTTGCTGTTGTCGTGATTGGGCAAAACTTCGCTGCCGTAGGTTTTCAGATCCTCCGCCAGGGCGTCGTTAACCGTAAAGCCTTGTCGAGCCAGCTTGATGGCGGGCTGCACTACCTTATTCAGCGGCAGCGTACCGTACTTCTCCAGCGCTAATGAGAAACCCGCCACCGTGCCGGGAGTACCGGTTGCCAGATGAGAGGTGAGAGATTTTTTACTGTCCGGATTACCCTGCTCGTCGAGGAACATATCCCGGCTGGCCTGGGCGGGTGCCATCTCGCGAAAATCGATGGCGGTGGTGGTACCGTCTTTGGTTCGCAGCAGCATAAATCCGCCGCCGCCGAGGTTTCCGGCCTGCGGATGGGTCACCGCCAGCGCGTAGCCCACCGCTACGGCGGCATCCACCGCGTTACCGCCCTGCTTTAGAATATCAACACCCACGCGTGTCGCGGCGGCATCCACCGACGCCACCATCCCCTGCTGCTCACGCACCGGATGGAAGGTATCGGCTTCAACGCCGTAGGAGACGGGGGGCGCTTCCGGCTGCGGCGCGGCAGCCACGCCAAAACAGCTTCCGGCGACCAGCGCCGCGATAGCGGCCCAGCGCGCAAAGTTAGGCTTACTCATCACTATTCTCCAGGAAAAATGGCTGATATTGCTGCTTAATCCTGGTTCACAACGCTAAAAAACGCACAGTCTTAGCGCTGAGCAAGTAAACTTAAATGATCCACCTACAGGAGGAAATAACGATGAAACGCCTCTTATCTCTGGCTTTACTGCTGCCGCTTAGCGCTTTCGCGCAGCCGATTAATACCATCAATAACCCGAACCAGCCGGGGTATCAAATCCCCAGCCAGCAGCGGATGCAGACCCAAATGCTGAATCAGCAAAGCCAGCGGAAAGGCATGCTGAACCAGCAGCTTCAGACCCAGACGCGCATGCAGCAGCAGCACCTGGAGTCGCAGATCAATAACAACTCCCAGCGCATGCTGGATCCGCAGCCGGGTATGCTGGATAACAGCCGTGAACAGATGCTGCCTAACAATAGCGGCAGCATGCTGCACCCGTCCAGCACGCCACAGCCCACTATTCCCCTGAAGACAATGAGTCCCTAGGGCTGAAAATCCGGACCAATAGTGTCGATGCGATCGGTACAGATGCAGTCGACGCCCCAGCGTAGCAGCTCTGCCGCCCGCTGGGGCTGGTTAACGGTGTAGACCAGAATACGCAGCCCGGCGGCTTTGATCTCTGCCGTCCGCTGTTCATCCAGCAGCTTGTGGTTAAGGTGCAGCGAGACGCAGCCCAGACGCGCCGTCAGCTCGCGCCAGTCGTTACGCCACGCGTCCAGCAGCAGGCCACGCGGCAGCGCCGGTGCGACCTGCTGCGCCGCCTCCAGGGCATCAATGTCAAATGAGGAGAGCAGCGGTGGGGTCATGCCCTGCCAAAGCGCTCGCGCCGCCAGCGCCACCGTTTTTCCCGTCAGCGGCCCGGTGCCGGTGGTCGGCTTGATCTCAATATTAGCCATCATGCCATGCTGGCGGCAGCGCTCCGCCACCTGCGACAGCAGCGGCAGCGGCTCGCCCTTAAACTCACCGCTAAACCAGCTCCCCGCATCCACCTTCAGCAGATCGCTCCACGGCAGATCGCCCGCTACGCCCCAGCCGTTGCTGGTGCGCTCAAGGTTATCGTCGTGCAGCAGAAAGATCTCTCCGTCACGGGAGAGCTTGACGTCAAACTCGATCATGGTATGACCGAGGCGTGCGCCGGTATCGATGCCCGCGAGGGTATTCTCCGGGGCCAGCTTGCCGCCGCCGCGATGGGCGACGACTGCGGGATAAGGCCAGTGACTCATATGCGTTGTCCTGTTTCACCGTCAAAAAGGTGCAGGTGGCTCTCGGGCATGTTCAGCCACAGCGTGCTGCCCGGCGCCGGGCGATCGTGATGCGGCAGCCGCACCACCAGCTTCTGCTCGCCCCAGCGGCCGTGGGCCAGGTTATCCGCACCCAGCATCTCCAGGGTATCCATCACCAGCGGGATGCCCCCTGCGGATTGTGAGCTTAGCGTAATATGCTCCGGGCGGATACCCAGCGTCATCTTACGCCCGGCGTAGCCACGGTAGTACCAGTTGATGGGCAGCGCCATACCGCTCTCCAGCTCAAAGTGGTCGCCAGAGATGCTGATGCGCCCGTCCAGCAGGTTCATCGCCGGGCTGCCGATAAAGCTTGCCACAAAACGGCTGGCCGGTTTCTCATACACTTCCACCGGCGTGCCAATCTGCTCCGCCACGCCCTTGTTCATCACCATCACCCGCTGCGCCAGGGTCATGGCCTCCACCTGATCGTGGGTGACGTAGAGCGAGGTGGTCTTCAGGCGGCGATGCAGCTGCTGGAGTTCGAGACGCATCTGGACGCGCAGCTTGGCATCGAGGTTGGAGAGCGGCTCATCAAACAGAAAGACGGCGGGATCGCGGACAATCGCCCGGCCCATCGCCACCCGCTGGCGCTGGCCGCCAGAGAGCTCGCGCGGGCGGCGTTTGAGCAAGTTCTCCAGCTCCAGAATGCGCGCTGCCTCTTTTACCCGCTCGGCGATATGCGTTTTGCCCATGCCGCGAATTTTTAAACCCCACGCCATATTCTCCTCCACGCTCATATGTGGGTAGAGGGCATAGTTCTGGAACACCATAGCGATACCGCGCTCCTTTGGCTCCATCTCGGTTACCCGCTGGCGATCGATCCAGACGTCGCCGCTGGTGACCCGCTCAAGCCCGGCCACCATCCGCAGCAGGGTCGACTTGCCGCAGCCGGAGGGGCCGACCATCACAATAAATTCCCCGTCCGACACGTCCAGCGTCAGGGGTTGGATCACCTGGGTCTTGCCGCCGTCCCAGCTTTTGCTTACTGCCTGTAGTTTGAGTCCTGACATCTTATTTCTCACTGTCCACTAAACCACGCACGAAGGCACGCTGCATGGCTAATACGATAACGACGGGGGGAATAAGGGTCAGCAGCATCGCCGCCATCACCTGGTTCCACTGGGTAGTCCCCTCCCCGGTAGCAATCATCCCTTTAATTCCCGCCACGGCGGTGCCCAGGTTGACGTCGCTGACGATCAGCAGCGGCCACAGATACTGGTTCCAGCCGTAGATAAAGGTGATGACAAACAGCGCCGCAAGGTTGGTTTTCGACAGCGGCAGCACGATGTCGCGGAAAAAGCGCATCGGCGATGCGCCGTCAATGCGCGCGGCTTCGATCAGCTCGTCCGGCAGGGTCATAAAGAACTGACGGAACAGGAAAGTCGCGGTCGCCGAGGCCATCAGGGGTAGCGTCAGGCCGGTGTAGCTGTCGAGCATCTTCAGGTTGGCGATCACCTCTACCGTCGGGAAGATACGCACCTCCACCGGCAGCATCAGGGTGATAAAGATCATCCAAAAGAAGAGATTGCGCAGCGGGAAACGGAACCAGACGATGGCAAAGGCGGAGAGCATCGACACGGTAATCTTCCCCACCGTGATGCTGAAGGCCATGATGAAGCTGTTGAGCAGCATCAGCCAGAACGGCGCGCTGTTGGCTCCGACGCCCTGAAGCCAGATGGTCTTCATGTTTTCCAGCAGATGAGTGCCAGGGAGAAGGGTCATCGGCGTCTCAAACACCGCCCGGTTGTCCAGCGTGGCCGCCACAAAGGCGACGTAGAGCGGGAAGAGAATGGCGGCGATGCCAAGGATCAGCATCACATGGCTGAAAATGGTCAGCCCGCGTCGGTTTTCAATCATTGATAGCGCACCTTACTCTCGACGTAACGGAACTGGACCACCGTCAGGATAATGACCAGCAGCATCAGCACCACCGACTGGGCGGCAGAGGCGGAGAGATCCAGCCCGGCAAAGCCTTCCCGGTAGATTTTGTAGATCAGCGTGGTAGTTGCCTGCACCGGTCCACCGGCGGTAGCGGCGTCGATCACCGGGAAGGTATCGAAGAAGGCGTAGACCAGGTTAACCACCAGCAGGAAGAAGCTAACGGGAGCGATCAGCGGCAGCGAGAGCTGGAAGAAGCGGCGCACCGGTCCGGCGCCGTCAATGGCGGCGGCCTCCACCAGCGAGCGGGGAATCGACTGCAGCGCGGCGAAGAAGAAGAGGAAGTTGTAGCTGATCTGCTTCCACACCGAGGCGAAGACCACCAAAAACATCGCCTGGCCGCTGTTCTGCGCGTGATTCCAGCTATAGCCCATCTGCTCCAGGGCGTGGGTAATCAGCCCGCGCCCCGGGTTAAAGAGAAAGATCCACAGCACGGCGGCGATAGCGGGGGCCACGGCGTAGGGCAGCAGCATCAGGGTCTGATAGAAGCGGCTGCCGCGCACCACGTAATCCACCAGCGCGGCAAAAAAGAGCGACGCCAGCAGGCCAGAGAAGGTCACCAGCGCGCTGAACTTTATCGTCGTCCAGAAGGAGTCCAGATAGTAGCTGTCATGCAGCAGCGCCATAAAGTTGTCCAGCCCGACGAACTGGCTGGAGAGACCGAACGGATCGACGCTCTGCACCGAGTACCACAGCGCTTCACCCGCGGGCCAGATAAAAAAGATAACGGTAATAATCAGCTGCGGCGCGACCAGCGCATAGGGAAGCCAGCGTGAGCGGAATACCGGACGGGATGATGACATTGAGATTTGTTTCCTGAACGGCGCCGGGTGGCGGCTTCGCCTTACCCGGCCTACGACGTGCACCCTGTAGGCCGGATAAGCGTAGCGCCATCCGGCAATTTAACACATTACGATTTGGTGGACTGCTCGAAGCGGCGGAGCAGCTGATTACCACGCTCTACCGCGCTATCCAGCGCCTGCTGCGGGGTTTTCTTGCCGGTCCAGACCGACTCCAGCTCTTCATCCACAATGGTGCGGATCTGCGGCATGTTGCCCAGACGCAGCCCTTTGGTGAACGACAACGGCGGCTTGTTCAGCATCTGACGGGTGGCGATATCCGCGCCTGGATTCTTATCGTAGAAGCCCTGCTCGCGGGTCAGATCGTAAGCGGCGGTAGTGATCGGCAGGTAGCCGGTCTTCTGGTGCCACTCGGCGGCATTCTCAGGCTTCGCCAGGAACTCAAGGAACTGGGCGACGCCGGTATAGGTTGGCTTATCTTTGCCCTGCATCACCCACAGGCTGGCCCCGCCGATGATGGCGTTCTGCGGCGCACCCTTCACGTCGGCGTCGTACGGCATCATGCCTACGCCGTAGCTAAACTTGGCGTACTGACGAATATCCGCCAGCGAACCGGAGGAGGCGGTGGTGATAGCGCAGTCGCCGTTATAGAACTTCTCGGTGGACTCGTCCTTGCGCCCGAAGTAGCTGAAGTCGCCCTTCTTGTTCAGATCGGCCAGCATCGCGATGTGCTTAACCTGCTCCGGCTTGTTAAACTCCAGCACGGCGTCGGTGCCGTCAAAGCCGTTGTTTTTGGTAGCGACCGGCAGACCGTGCCAGGCGCTGAAGTTTTCGATCTGGATCCAGCCCTGCCAGCCGCTGGCGTAGCCGCACTTCATGCCGGCGGCTTTCAGCTTCGCGGTGTAGGCGGCGAGATCCTGCCAGGTTTTCGGCGGCTGCTCTGGATCGAGGCCCGCTTTCTTGAAGGCGTCTTTGTTGTAGTAGAGCACCGGAGTGGAGCTGTTAAACGGCTGGGAGAGCAGATGGCCGGATTTCGCATCGGTGTAGTAGCCAGAGACGGTCGGCACAAACTGCGACTCATCAAACTTGATACCCGCATCGCTGAACACTTCATACACCGGCTTGATGGCCTTCGATGCCATCATGGTTGCGGTCCCGACCTCATAGACCTGCAAAATCGCAGGGGCGTTACCGGTACGGAAGGCGGCGATCCCGGCGCTCAGGCTCTGCTCGTAGTTGCCTTTGTAGACCGGCACAATTTTGTAATCCGGATGGGTGTCATTAAAACGCTGTGCCAGGGAGTCCACTTCTTTACCCAGCTCCCCTTCCATTGAATGCCAGAACGGAATGGTGGTCACTGCCATAGCCTGACCTGCAAACGCCAGACCTAACGCTAATCCTAAAGCTGTATGTCGTAACGATGTCATTCGGTTATCTCTCTTGTTGTGCCGGATGCGCGATATCACGCTTTTCGTGCTCGCGAAGTAACATGACACGACCAAATGACAGAAAAATAACCTTTTGTTTACAGAAAGATGACAGGAAGGCGGCAGAGGGATGATGAAACGGTGACGATCCAATGGCGGGTAGGTCTTACCCGCGCAGACGAAGGGCAATCTCCTCAAGCGACAGCTGACCTGCGGCGGCGGCAACCGTTAGCTCGACGTAATCGGCATTAGCTGCCAGAGAGATGCCGTTACGTTTGAGGAACAGCAGCGTTATGAACAGAGCCGTGCGTTTATTACCATCGTTAAAGATATGTCCGCGGGCGATGGCAAGCAGGTGCATGGCGGCAAGGATCCAGATATCGGATACCCCTTCGTATTCATATTTGTTTAAGACGCGATAGAGCAAGGCTTCAGCTCGTCCTGGATCCGGCATGCCCGCTACGCCTGGCGTTACGCTCAGGAGCTTATCGTGAAAGCGTATTATCTCTTCCGCTGAGATGAACTGAAGCGTCATTTGTCGGCCAATTCCCTGATTTCGTTACCATGTACGCTCATGATGGCGTCAAATTCTGCATCCAGCTTTGCCGCCTGGTAACGCTCAAACTCTTCAGTACTGATGATCACCGCTGGCTTGTGCCCGCGACGTGTAATGGTTACCGGTGTGCCAGCCGCCGCCGAATCCAGCGCCGCAGCAAGATTTTGCCGGACTTCACTGTAGCTCATTGTACGCATAAAACCTCCGCTTAAGTACAAGTCAATTGTACAACAAACCCGTACAGAAGCGTGGGATTTTGTAGGCCCGGTAAGCGTAGCGCCACCGGGCAATACAGACGGCTCAGCCGCCTAAATAGGCACTCCGCACCGCTTCGTTGGCCAGCAGCGCGTCGCCGGTATCGGACAGCACCACGCGACCGTTCTCCAGCACGTAGCCGCGATCGGCGAGCTTCAGCGCCTGGTTGGCGTTCTGCTCCACGAGGAAGATGGTCATCCCCTCTTTGCGCAGCTGCTCGATGGTATCGAAGATCTGCTGGATAATAATTGGCGCAAGACCAAGGGAGGGCTCGTCGAGCAGCAGCAGACGCGGCTGGCTCATCAGCGCCCGGCCAATCGCCAGCATCTGCTGCTCGCCGCCGGACATGGTCCCGGCACGCTGAATGCGGCGCTCGTGCAGACGCGGGAACAGTTCGTAGACCCACTTCATGCGGGTATGAAACTGGTCGCGATCGGCAAAGAAGCCGCCCATCGCCAGGTTCTCTTCTACCGTCATGCGGGAGAAGACGCGTCGCCCTTCCGGCACAATCGCCACCGCTTCGCGCATGATTTTTGCTGTCTGCCAGTCGGTAATGTCTTTACCATCAAAGACAATACGCCCGCTGCTGGCGCGCGGATCGCCGCACAGGGTACCGAGCAGCGTGGTTTTACCCGCGCCGTTGGCCCCGATCAGGGTGACAATTTCCCCCTGGTTGATATGCAGGCTGACGTCATGCAGCGCCTGGATTTTGCCGTAGTGGGCGCTGACCTGGTCAAAAGATAACATCACGTTTTCCATCTTACGCGTCACCACCATTATGCTTCACCTAAATAGGCGCGGATCACGTCCGGGTTATTACGAATCTGCTCCGGCGTGCCGTTTGCCAGCGGCGTGCCCTGGTTTACCACGTAGATACGGTCGGAGATACCCATCACCAGCTTCATATCGTGCTCAATCAGCAGGATGGTGGTGTTGTGATGGTTACGCAGCTCAACGATCAGCTCATCCAGCTCTTTGGTCTCTTTCGGGTTCAGCCCGGCCGCCGGTTCGTCCAGCATCAGGATCTCCGGCTGGGTCACCATGCAGCGGGCGATCTCCAGACGACGCTGGTCGCCGTAGGCCAGGTTGCTGGCCTGGCGGTTAGCGTGGGCCAACAGGCCGATACGGTCCAGCCAGGTTGCCGCGCGATCCAGGGCCTCGCTCTGGGCGCGACGGAAGGCCGGGGTTTTCAGCAGGCCGGAGAAGAGGCCGGTCTTAAGCTGCTGATGCTGGGCGACCAGCAGGTTCTCAATCACCGTCATCTCACGGAACAGACGCACGTGCTGGAAAGTACGCACTACGCCCATGCGGGCGATCTGCTGCCCCGGCAGCCCTTCCAGGTGCTGGTCGCGTAGCATGATGGTGCCGCCGGTAGGCTTATAGAAGCCGGTCAGGCAGTTGAACACCGTGGTTTTCCCCGCGCCGTTCGGCCCAATCAGAGAGACAATCTCCTGCGGATGCAGATCCAGTGCAACGTTGTTTACCGCCAGCAGCCCGCCGAAGCGCATCATCAGACCGTTAACGGACAGTAATGGCTCACTCATGCCTGCTCTCCTTTCACTTGCCCGCTTTTCAGTTTTAACTGCGGGCGGGTCATCGGCAGCAAGCCTTCAGGACACCAAATCATCATCAGTACCATCAGACCACCCAGCATTAACATGCTGTACTCATTGAAATCACGCATCAGCTCACGGGAGACCACCAGCAGGATCGCCGCGAGGATAACCGCGAACTGCGAGCCCATCCCGCCCAGCACCACAATCGCCAGCACAAAGGCGGACTCGGCAAAGGTAAAAGATTCCGGGCTGACGAAGCCCTGACGAGCGGCAAACAGCGTCCCGGCAAAGCCAGCAAACCCGGCGCTGATGGTAAAGGCGGTCAGCTTAATGCGGGTCGGATTGAGGCCCAGCGAGCGGCAGGCGATCTCATCCTCACGCAGCGCTTCCCACGCCCGACCCAGCGGCATGCGCAGCAGGCGGTTGATCACGAACAGGGTTAACACTACCAGCAGCAGCGCCACCAGATAGAGGAATACCACCCGGTCGCTGGGATCGTACTTCACGCCGAAGAAGTTGCTGAAGGTATCCCAGCCGCCTTCGCGGGCGGTACGGCTAAACTCAAGGCCAAACAGCGTGGGTTTCGGGATCTGGCTGATGCCGTTCGGGCCGCCGGTCACTTCGGTGTTATTGAGCAGCAGAATACGCACGATCTCACCGAAGCCGAGGGTTACGATCGCCAGGTAGTCTCCGCGCAGGCGCAGCACCGGGAAGCCCAGCAGGAAGCCCGCCGCGGCCGAGACCAGCCCCGCCAGCGGCAGGCAGGTCCAGAAGCCGAGGCCGTAGTAGTGGTTCAGCAGCGCAAAGGTATAGGCCCCGATGGCGTAGAAGCCGCCGTAGCCCAGCACCAGCAGGCCTGACAAGCCCACCACCACGTTCAACCCAAGGCCGAGGATAATGTAGATCATGGTCAGGGTGGCGATATCCACCGTGCCGCGTGAGACCACAAACGGCCACGCCACGGCGGCGACCAGCAGGGCAACGAGGAACAGCTTCTGCTTCACCGTCGAACCGTCAATGGCGGGCAGGATGAACTTCGGCCCGGAGACGTTCTTCAACCCTTTTTGCATCAGTGGCCGCAGAAGCTGGAACAGAAAGACCACGGCGGTGCCGATAAAGACCCACTGCCAGCGGATATCTGCCGCGCTGCCGACGACCAGCCTGGTGCCGTCAAGGCTGAGCTGGACGCCCATAAAGACGCCGGCCAGCACAAAGAAGAGCGCGGCGGAGAGCAGCGCCATTGCAAAATGCATCGGTTTCATACTTTTTCAACCTCCGGGCGGCCCAGGATACCGGTTGGCATCACCAACAGCACCAGGATCAGCAGAGCAAACGACACCACATCTTTATATTCGGTACTCAGGTACGCGGAGGAGAGCGATTCGGCCACGCCGAGGATCAGGCCGCCAATCATCGCGCCAGGAATACTGCCGATCCCACCCAGCACCGCGGCGGTAAAGGCCTTCATCCCGGCCATAAAGCCGATGTAGGGGTTAATCACGCCGTAGAACTGGCCGAGCAGAACGCCCGCCACGGCGGCCATTGCCGCACCAATCACAAAGGTGAGCGCGATAACGCGGTCGGTGTTAATCCCCAGCAGGCTGGCCATCTTCAGATCTTCCGCGCAGGCGCGGCAGGCGCGGCCCATGCGGGAGTAGCGGATGAACAGAGTCAGCGCCAGCATGGCAACGAAGGTGACGATCCAGATCACCAGCTGCATGGTGGTGATCGAGGCGGCAAAGTTCTCGCTGCTGCCGATAGTCCACTGGCCATTGAACAGGCTTGGCAGCGCCACGTCACGCGACCCTTCGGTCAGGCTGACGTAGTTTTGCAGGAAGATAGACATCCCGATGGCGGAGATCAGCGCGATCAGGCGTTTGGAGTTACGCACCGGGCGATAGGCTACCCGTTCGATACTCCAGCCGTAGGCGCTGGCGATCACAATCGCGCCAACGAATCCGGCCGCGACCAGCAGCCAGCTGCTGTCGATGCCCATCATCATCAGGGCGGCGATGATCATAAAGGAGACATAGCTACCGATCATGTAGACCTCACCGTGGGCGAAGTTGATCATGCCGATAATGCCGTAGACCATCGTATAGCCGATGGCGATGAGTGCATAGGTGCTTCCCAGCGTCACGCCGTTAAACATCTGCTGCAGGAAGTAGAGAAACTGCTCGGACATAACGTAACCTTTCTAAACTCGCCCGGCTGAGCGGGCGATTGAGATTTACTTAGCTACCGAAGACGAACCATCGGCATGCCATTCAAAGACACCGAACTCAAATCCCTTCAGATCGCCTTTTTCATCCCAGTTCAGCGGCCCAATCACGGTATTTGCCCCGTGAGATTTTAAATCTGTGGCGAGTGCCAGCGGCTCGGCGCTGCCGGACCGCTCAAGCGCCGTCGCCAGCGACTGCACGGCGGCGTAGGTGATCCAGACGTAAGGCCCTGACGGATCTCTCTTTTCAGCCTTCAGCGCCGCAACGATAGCGCCGTTGGCCGGATCCTGGTCATAGCGTTTTGGCATCGTAACCAGCATCCCCTCGCCTGCACTCCCCGCAATGTTAGAGAGTGACGTATTGCCGACCCCTTCCGGCCCCATAAACTGGGTCTTCAGGCCGGTGGCCCGCGCCTGGCGCAGCATCTGCCCCATCTCCGGGTAGTAGCCGCCGTAGTAGACGAAGTCGATATTCTCTTTCTGCAGACGGGCGATCAGCGCCGAGAAGTCTTTCTCCCCGGCGGTAATGCCGTCGAAGAAGACGACGTTCGCACCGCCCTTCTTCAGGCCGTCCTGCACGGAGCGGGCCAGGCCTTCGCCGTACTGCTGCTTATCATGAATAATGGCGATACGCTGCGGTTTCACCTTCTCCAGAATGTATTTTGCCGCGGTTGGCCCCTGCGATGAGTCCAGCCCGGCGGTACGCATGATGTATTTGTAGCCGCGTGCGGTCAGCTCCGGGTTAGTAGCACCTGGGGAGATCATCAGGATGCCTTCATCTTCATAAACATCGGATGCGGGCTGGGTTGATGATGAACAGAGGTGGCCAATGACATACTGAATGCCGTCGTTAACGATTTTGTTCGCTACCGCCACGGCCTGTTTCGGATCGCAGGCGTCGTCATACTCAACGGCAACCAGCTTGTCGCCCTTAATGCCGCCCTTCGCGTTGATATCTTTGATGGCCTGACGCGCACCGTTGAACTCCATGTCTCCCCACTGAGCGACCGGTCCAGACATCGCGCCGACCACGGCGATTTTAATATCGGCAGCCGATGCGCTATAAGACACCGCCAGTGCAATCGCGCCCGCGATCAACGTCTTCGCGTTCCTTCTCATAACCTGAAATCCCCATTACCGTCGTGATGTGTATATATTTTGTTTTATTATGGTTAAAAAGCATTCTGTACTTTTATTAAACAACGCTATTTTTACCAGCTTGCTTAATGGTTTAGCGTAGTTTTTACCGTAAAACCTGAGTAAATACTCTATTTTTCAGGCTATTAAGCAGAGATAATATTCTGTATTGATACAGAGATAAACAAAAAAAAGCGCGCTTTCCAGCATAAAATAATGGGACAAAGAGCGGAATAAATCACTACTCATTAGAGAAAAAAACTGCCTGTTTTTCGATCCGTGATGTTTAAAACTGCTTCGGCGGCTGCGCTAAAAGTATTCACCTGATCCAGACAGCGAAAAAGTGAAAGCATCTGGCTAATGAAATTGAGTACACTGCTGCCATCTTTTGAGATTTGGACCCGCAGTGAATGAAACTGACCATCATCCGTTTAGACACGTTTAGCGACCAGGATCGCATTGATTTAGCTAAAATTTGGCCGGAGTACTCCGCATCGTCGTTAAACGTTGACGATACGCACCCGATCTACGCCGCCCGCTTTAATGAGCGACTGCTGGCGGCAGTGCGCGTAACCCTCAGCGGCAGCGAGGGGGCGCTGGACTCTCTGCGCGTACGCGACATAACGCGCCGCCGTGGCGTGGGGCAGTACCTGATTGAAGAGGCGATGGCGCGTAATCCGCAGGTGACCCGCTGGTGGATAGCGGACGTTGGCGTCGAGGACCGCAGCGTCATGGCGGCCTTTACCCAGGCGCTGGGCTTTAGCCCGCGGCAGGACGGCTGGGAAAAGCGGCTGTAGCGGCAATAAAAAGCCCGGTGGCGCTAGCGCTTACCGGGCCTACATGGTCTGAGTGCCGTAGGCCGGGCAAGGAGTTAGCCGCCGCCCGGCGCATTTGCATATCCCATTTTCTCCAGCATTTCGTGTTGCAGGAAGGCGGCAAGTTCGGAAATCCCCGGGAGCTTACATGAGTAAGTGACCGGGGGTGAGGAACGCAGCCAACACACCTGCGGCGCGAAAGGCGACGAGAAAATTATTTAGCGTCGGTGGCTGTACCGTTGGCATGCCAGGTAAACACGCCGAACTCGAAGCCTTTCAGGTCGCCCTTCTCATCCCATGACAACGGCCCCATTACGGTTTCCACGGAGTTGCCTTTCAGCCAGGTCGCGATTTCCGCCGGATCGTCGGACTGGTTCAGGCCTGCCTGCAGCGACTGCAGCGCGGCATAGGTGGTCCACACGAACGCGCCGCTCGGATCCTGTTTTTTCGCCTTGATCGCATCTACAATCGGTTTGTTCGCTGGAACCTGATCGTAGTTCTTCGGCTTGGTCACCAGCATGCCTTCTGCGGATTCACCCGCGATGTTAGAGAGCGATACGTTCGCTACCCCTTCCGGGCCCATAAACTGGGTTTTCAGGCCAGCAGCGCGGGCCTGGCGCAGGATCTGGCCCATCTCCGGGTGATAACCGCCGTAGTAAACAAAATCAATGTTCTCTTTCTTCAGGCGTGCCACCAGCGTGGAGAAGTCTTTCTCACCGGCGGTGATACCGTCAAAGAACACCACGTTCGCGTTGCCTTTCTTCAGATTATCCTGCACGGCGCGGGCCAGGCCCTCACCGTACTGCTGTTTGTCGTGAACAATGGCGATACGCTGCGGTTTCACCTTCTCCAGAATATATTTCGCAGCGGTCGGGCCCTGGTCAGAGTCAAGTCCGGTGGTGCGCAGTACCAGCTTGTAACCACGCGCGGTCAGCTCCGGTGCGGTTGCCGCTGGGGTGATCATCAGAATGCCTTCGTCTTCATAGATATCAGAAGCCGGCTGCGTGGAGGAGGAGCAAAGGTGGCCGATAACATATTTAATGCCGTCGTTAATCACTTTGTTCGCCACCGCAACGGCCTGTTTCGGGTCGCAGGCATCATCGTATTTTACAATTTGCAGTTTTTCGCCTTTGATACCACCCTTCGCATTAATGTCTGCAACGGCCTGTTCCGCACCGGTAAACTCCTGATCGCCATACTGCGCAACCGGACCGGACATCGCGCCCACCACGGCCACTTTAATGTCTGCCTGAGCCATAGTACTGAATGCCAGCGCGATACATCCTGCCAGTAACGCTTTACCCTTCATTTTCATCCTGAGATTCCCCATTGTTCTGGTTGTAACGTTTGTTGTGATGTTGTTTTATGGCGCTTTATTTCATATATGCGTCTGCTGTGCGCGCCTTTTCAGCACACTCTGCTAAAACATACCCCATTTTTATCTTTTGGGAATAGCTATTTTGAAATGTTAATCGTGTATGCCCGGCAGTCGTATGCTACCGGGCGGGGGATCACTGCGTTAGCGAGCGAGAGAGGATATCCAGTGCACGGCGGAACTGCGCATCGGGAATGGTGAGCGGATAGAGGAAACGGATGACGTTGCCGTAAACGCCGCAGCTGAGCAGCAGCAGACCCGCCTCCAGCGCGTGGGCCAGTACCTTCTGGGTAAAGGCTGGCGACGGCTCGCCGGTTTGCGGATCGATAAACTCGACGGCGACCATCGAACCCAGAGCACGCACGTCAGCGATATACGGGCAGTTAGCCCTGGCGTTGTTCAGCTCCGCGACCAGCGCCTCCCCGAGCATGCGGGAGCGATCGCAAAGCTGCTCCTCTTCAATAACCTCCAGCACCGCCAGCGCCGAAGCGATTGCCAGCGGGTTACCGGCGTAGGTGCCGCCCAGCCCGCCCGGTGCAGGAGCATCCATCACCTCGGCACGACCGGAGACCGCCGACAGCGGCATACCACCCGCGAGGCTCTTCGCCATTGTGATCAGATCCGGCTTGACGCTGTAGTGCTCCATCGCAAAAAGCTTGCCGGTGCGGGCATAGCCGCTCTGAACCTCGTCAGCGATAAGCAGGATACCGTGCTGGTCGCACAGCTTACGTACGCCCTGCATAAAATCGTCGGGAGCGATGACGAAGCCGCCCTCACCCTGCACCGGCTCTAGCAGGATGGCCGCCACCTGATCCGGGGCGATATCGGCTTTAAAGAGGCGATCCAGACTCTTCAGCGCATCCTGGGTTGAGACGTCGTGCACCGCATTCGGGTACTGAGCATGAAAGATCGAACCGGGAAAAGGGCCAAAGCCGATTTTGTAGGGGGCGACTTTACCGGTCAGCGCCATTGTCATTGAGGTCCGGCCATGAAAGCCGCCGCCAAAGGCGATAACGCCGGGGCGTTTGGTGTAGGCGCGGGCGATTTTGATCGCGTTCTCTACCGCTTCAGCACCGGTAGAGAAAAAGGCGGTTTTTGCTGGCCCCTCGACCGGCACGCGGGCGTTGATCTTCTCTGCCAGCGTGACGTAGCTCTCATAGGGCACAACCTGATAGGCCGTATGGGTAAAGGCCTGAAGCTGCTTCTCTATTGCCGCCACGACATTCGGGTGGCGATGGCCAGTATTCAGCACCGCGATCCCCGCGGCGAAGTCAATTACCTCGTTGCCCTCTGTATCCCACAGCGTGGCGTTTTCTGCTCTCTCGGCGAAGAAGTTACACATGACGCCGATGCCGCGCGGCGTTGCCTGTAAACGCCGTTCGTTTAGTTCGTTATTTTTCACCCTGTCCCCCTGAGAAATACCTATGCGTAGCGCATCTGTAAGTGTTTGCCAGGGGCTAAAAATTCGCCAGAGCGGGCGCTAAAAAAACAAAACCCCCGGACTTTCATCCAGGGGTATATGCAGACTGCTTCGCAGAAATTACGCTTCGATCGCCGCGCGCAGCTTTTTCATCGCGTTCTTTTCCAGCTGACGCACGCGCTCGGCGGAGACGCCGTACTGGTCGGCCAGCTCCTGCAGCGTGGACTTGTTATCTTCGTCCAGCCAGCGGGCGCGGATAATCGCCTGGCTACGCTCGTCGAGACCCTGCATCGCATCGGTCAGGCGATTTGCCGCCTGCTCTTCCCAGTTGTCGTCTTCAATGCCGTCGGCAAAGTTGGACGATTTATCCTGAAGGTAGAGCACCGGCGCCATCGGCTGGCTGTCGGATTCGTCGTCGGAGGACATATCGAAAGTCATGTCCTGCGCGGCCATGCGGGACTCCATCTCGCGCACGTCTTTGCTGGAGACGCCCAGCTCGCGTGCAACCATTTCGACTTCGTCCTGGTTAAACCAGCCCAGACGCTGCTTGGTTTTACGCAGGTTAAAGAACAGCTTACGCTGCGCTTTCGTGGTGGCGACCTTCACGATACGCCAGTTACGCAGCACGTATTCATGAATTTCGGCTTTGATCCAGTGCACCGCGAAAGAGACCAGGCGCACACCCACTTCTGGGTTAAAACGGCGCACGGCCTTCATCAGACCGATGTTACCTTCCTGGATCAGGTCCGCCTGCGGCAGGCCATAGCCCGAGTAGTTACGAGCAATATGAACAACAAAGCGCAGGTGAGACAGGATCAGCGTTTTAGCTGCTTCCAGATCGCCCTGGTAATGCAGCTTTTCAGCCAGCGCCCGCTCTTCATCAGCCGTTAACATCGGCCAAGCGTTAGCAGCCCGGATGTAAGACTCCAGGTTACCAACAGGGGCTAAAGCTAAAGTTTGCATTTCTTTGGTCATTCAAATCCTCTCAATGAACTTCTTACTGGCGGCGGTCTGTTCCTTCCATCTCGTCAAGAGAAAAGAGGCAACAAACATGCCAGCGATTGTGAGCAACGAGAATATCATCCACATTTTTATCAGACAGTGATTTTATCCACAAGTTCAATGCCGTCGTGTGAATAGATTACGCACAAATTGTGACACAACGTTGATAAAAATAGACGCAGGGGAGAAGAGATAACAGGGACTCTTTCCCTGCAAGACATCAGGTGCAGGAAAAGAGTATATCAAAAAATTGCTTAGTCAGGCGTAAAGTGACGTAAATGTTGTACCGTTGCCAGCCAGGCGGCCAGCCAGCCGATCATCGAGCAGACCAGCAGCAGCAGCAGGCACTCATCGAACGACAGGCCGTCGAGGTTAAATTGGGTGCCAAACACCTTTGCCACATCGGTGACGGCGGAGGAGAGCCGCATCACCAGCACCTCGGACAGGATCAGCGACATCAACGCCCCGCTAAAGCCCAGCAGCGCGCCGCCGTAGAGGAACGGACGGAGGATAAAACCGTCAGTCGCGCCAATCAGCTTCTGCACGTTGATGGTGTCGCGGCGCGAGAAGATGCTCAGACGCACGCTGTTGCCGATCACCAGGAAGACGGCGGCCACCATCAGAACGCCGATCATCGCCGATACCCGACCTACCAGTCCGGTCAGCGCCGTCAGGCGGGCAAACCAGCTGTCATCCATGCGTACCTCATCGATGCCGTTGATACGGGTAATACGATCCCGCAGGGTATTCAACGCCTCGGTGCTCTGAAAATCGAGCTTGGGTACCACTACCGCAACGGCTGGAAGCGGGTTCTCTTCCAGCATATCCAGCGCGCCGCCAAAACCAGACCAGTTACGGAACTCGCCGAGGGCATCCTCGCGGGAGAGATAGTTGACCTTCTCAACCCCCTGCTCCGACTGCAGCTGGCCCACTACCTGCTGGGCGGCGTTATCATCCAGCGCCTTATCGAAATAGACGGTGATCTGCGGCGACGGATAGTACTGGGTCGCCGCCTGGTTGACGTTTTTATAGACCATATAGCAGACGCTAGGCAGCGTGAGGGAGATGGCAATCACCATTACCGTCAGGAAGGTCGCCAGCGGCTTGCTTTTAAGATCCTGCAGCGCGCCGCTAAAGGCATAGCGCATCTGCTCATTAAAGACGTTGGTCTTGCGCGAGCCGGGCTTGGGTGGCGTCTTGCTGCGTCCTGAAGGCGGACGGCTGCCGCCTGCACCTGCGCCAGGCTTACGAAAGCGATCAAATCTGCCGCCAAACTGGCGGATTTGATTTACTGCGTCGCGTTTATTCACCCGTCAGGCCTCCATGCATATGGCCGTCGCTCAGGCTCAGCGTTCGATATGAGCGACGGGAAATCAGTCCGATGTCGTGCGTCGCCATCAGAACGGTAACCCCGACGCGGTTGAACTCCTCGAACAGGCGCAGGATGCCTTCCGAAAGCGCCTCATCAAGGTTACCGGTCGGTTCGTCCGCCAGCAGCACCGCAGGCTTGTTGACCACGGCGCGGGCGATGCCCACGCGCTGCTGCTCACCACCGGAGAGTTGGATCGGGAAATTTTTCGCTTTGTCCAGCAGCCCGACCTTATCCAGGGCCGCAGAGACGCGGCGGCGAATATCTTCGCCGCTGGCGCCGGCAATAATCAGCGGGATAGCCACATTGTCGTAAACCGTTCGGTCCATCAACAGATGGTGATCCTGGAAAATCATGCCGATCTGCCGACGCAGAAACGGCACTTCGCGGTTCTTCAGGCGGCTAATATCATGGCCGCTGAAGAAGATTTTCCCGGCGCTTGGCCGCTCAATACCACAGATCAGCTTGAGCAGCGTACTTTTCCCTGCGCCAGAGTGGCCGGTCAGAAATGCCATCTCGCCCGGCTGCAGGTGGAAAGTCACCCCCTGCAGCGCTTGTCTCCCACCGAGATAGGCCTTGCTGACGTGTTCAAAGCGAATCATTGTTAATCCTCTCGGGCAAAAAGTGCCTCTATAAAATCGCCCGCATTAAACGGACGCAAGTCCTCTATACGCTCGCCAGTCCCGATATACCGAATAGGGATCCCGAACTGGTCGGCGACGGAGAAGATCACCCCACCCTTCGCCGTACCATCCAGCTTGGTCAGGGTGATCCCCGTCAGGCCTACCGCCTCGTTAAACAGGCGGGTCTGGCTTACTGCATTCTGCCCGGTGCTGGCGTCAATAGTCAGCATCACTTCGTGCGGCGCATCAACGTCCAGCTTTTTCATCACGCGGACGATCTTTTTCAGCTCTTCCATCAGATGCGCTTTATTCTGCAAGCGTCCGGCAGTATCAGCGATCAGCACGTCAATGCCACGTGATTTCGCCGCCTGGATAGCGTCGAAGATAACCGAGGCGGAGTCCGCACCGGTGTGCTGGGCAATAACCGGAATGTTGTTGCGCTGGCCCCACACCTGGAGCTGCTCAACCGCCGCCGCACGGAAAGTATCCCCCGCGGCCAGCATCACCGATTTCCCCTGCTGTTCAAACTGACGTGCCAGCTTGCCGATGGTCGTGGTTTTCCCCACGCCGTTGACGCCCACCATCAGAATAACAAACGGCGTTTTGCCTTCAATATTAAGCGGCGCGTCAACTTTTGCGAGAATATCGCCCATCTCTGCCTTCAGCAGGCCGTAGAGCGCTTCGGCATCGTGCAGCTGTTTGCGGCTGGCGCTCTCGGTCAGCGTGGCGATGATTTTACGCGTCGTCTCAACGCCAACGTCCGCTACCAGCAGCTGCTCTTCCAGCTCCTCGAACAGATCATCATCGATTTTTTTGCCGCGGAAAAGAGTGATAAATCCGGAACCGAGATTCTCTTTCGTTTTCAGCAGGCTGCGTTTCAGGCGTGCAAAGAAACCCTCTTTGGTCGGCTTCTCCTGCTCCAGAGGAGCAACCTCAACAGGCGCCTCCTCAAGGGCGATCTCCTCCTCCGCAGGCGCAGAGAGCGCGGCGGCTTCCAGCTCCTCGTCGGTGAGTTCACGCGCATCGTCTTCGGTTAACCACTCCTCCGCCTCCGGCTCGACCGGTACAACCTCTTCCGCCTGCGGCAGCGCTTCCGGTTCAATGTAGACCGGCGGCTGAGCATGCAGAGATGCCGCTGGCTCCTCTTGAATTTCTTCTGGAACCTCTTCCGCAACGGTCTCCTGAACCTCTTCCCGGGCGACCACCTGCTCTGTCACCTCGACGACGTCGGCAGCAAAGGCTTCCGATTCGGCTTCGCTATGCGGGGCATGCTCCGCTTTCGCTTCCGCCTCGGCTTCTTTTTCTGTTTCAGTTACCGCCGCCGCCTGCTGCTGGATCTGCTCTTCCGGCTGCTGTTCAACCTGCTGCTCTGGCTCTGCCTGCTGCGGCTCCTCTTTTGGGCCTAAGCCCAGCCAGGAGAGGAAACCCCGTTTTTTCTCTTTTGCCATTTGCGACTACACTCCTCGCGGTTAATTCATGGCACAGCCCGTATTGTCCTAAACCTAGTCGCAAACAGGGACTGAAAAATGTGTAAGTAATTCGTTAGTCTAACACTTTCCTGATTCTACAGCACCGCCTGCGGATTAAGGTTTCGTCTGGCGTCGCCCGCCGCTAAAATGGCGGCCTAAAATTGTGACCAGAGCCAGTATTATGAAAAAACCTAACCGAGCCGTCAGCGGCCAGATACGCATTATTGGCGGCCAGTGGCGCGGCCGGAAACTGCCGGTGCCTGACAGCCCGGGTCTGCGGCCGACGACGGATCGCGTCAGAGAGACCCTGTTTAACTGGCTGGCACCCTCAATGGTAGACGCACGCTGCCTCGACTGCTTCGCCGGCAGCGGCGCGTTGGGCCTGGAGGCGCTGTCGCGCTACGCGGCGTCTGCAACGCTGATAGAGATGGAGCGCGGCGTAGCCCGCCAGCTGCAACAGAACCTGACGACGCTGAACGCCACCCAGGGCAAGGTTGTTAACGACAACACCCTCACGTTCCTTACCCAGAGTGGGACCCCGCATGATATTGTTTTTGTCGATCCGCCGTTTCGTAAAGGCCTGCTCGATGAGACACTGCGGCTACTGGAAAATAACGGCTGGCTGGCAGATGACGCGCTAATCTATGTAGAGAGCGAAGTGGAAAACGGGCTGCCGCCCGTGCCGACGCACTGGGATCTGCACCGTGAAAAGATAGCCGGTCAGGTTGCCTACCGCCTCTATCACCGACACATACAAGGAGCGTAACATGCTGATTAACTTGGGTCGCCTCATGATGCTGTGCGTCTGGGCCTTTCTGATCCTCAACCTGGTTCACCCCTTCCCGCGTCCGCTGAATATCTTCGTCAACGTGGCGCTGGTTTTCACCGCCTTTATGCATGCCTTGCAGATGGTGATGATGAAAACCGCTCTGCCAAAAGACGGCCCGCAGATGACCGCCGCCGAGCAGTGGCGCATCTTTCTGTTCGGTGTCTTTGAGCTACTGGTGTGGCAGAAGAGACTTAAGCAGAAGAAGTAATCGCACGGGCCAGCGTTGTCATCTGCCCGCAACGGCCACTACACTGAATAGCAAGGGTGTGGGCGTGACGTCCACGAGACAGTAACGAATTCAAGGAATTAAGATGCTTTGGTCGTTTATCGCCGTATGTTTTTCCGCCTGGCTCTACGTGGACGCGTCCTATCGCGGGCCCGCCTGGCAACGCTGGGTCTTTAAACCCGTTACGCTGCTGCTGCTGTTGCTGCTGGCGTGGCAAGCGCCGATGTTCAACGCCGTCAGCTATCTGGTGCTGGCCGGTCTCTGTGCGACCCTGGTGGGTGATGCGCTAACCCTGCTGCCGCGTCAGCAGCTGCTCTACGCCATCGGGGCGTTCTTCCTCGCGCATCTGCTCTACACCATCTATTTTGCCAGCCAGATGACGCTCAGCTTCTTCTGGCCGCTGCCGCTGGCGCTGCTGGTCATTGGCGTTCTGCTGATTGCCACCATCTGGACACGGCTTGAGGAGCTGCGCTGGCCCATCTGCACCTTCATCGCCATGACGCTGGTGATGGTCTGGCTGGCCGGTGAGCTATGGTTCTTCCGTCCCACCAGCCCGGCGCTGTCGGCATTTGTCGGTGCCGCCCTGCTGCTGTTGAGCAATATTGTCTGGCTGGGCAGCCACTACCGCCGCCGCTTCAAGGCAGATAGCGCTATTGTGAGCGCCTGCTATTTTGCCGGGCACTTCCTGATTGTTCGCTCCCTCTACATTTAACGCTTGACTCTGGAGTCGACTCCAGAGTGTATCCTCCGGTTAATGAGAAAATTATCATTGACCGGAGGCCGTTATGTCTGTTCCTGAAAAGCCCAAAAAAGCGCCGCAGTTTATGGCCTTTAAGCCTGCCCCTGCGCCGGTCAAAGAGGATTGCTGCGCCGAAGGCGTGTGCGAGGCACCAGATGCCGCTCCCCTGGCCGCGAGCGGCGATCGTTACAGCTGGGTAGTTAACGGTATGGACTGCGCCGCCTGCGCGCGTAAAGTGGAAAACGCGGTTAAACAGGTTGCCGGTGTTGAACAGGTTCAGGTGCTTTTCGCCACCGAGAAACTGCTGGTTAACGCCTCGGGCAACGTCAGCGCTCAGGTAGAGGCCGCGGTCAAAAATGCCGGTTATACCCTGCGTAGCGAGACGGCCCCGGCAGAGAAAACCTCCTTTCTGCAGGAAAACCTGCCGCTCATCACCCTGATCATCATGATGGCGCTAAGCTGGGCGCTGGAGCAGGTCAACCACCCGCTCGGTAACCTGGCCTTTATCGCGACCACCCTCGTCGGCCTCTACCCTATCGCTCGCCAGGCGCTGCGTCTGATGAGAAGCGGCAGCTGGTTTGCCATTGAGACGCTGATGAGCGTGGCAGCTATCGGCGCGCTGTTTCTCGGCGCAACGGCAGAGGCGGCGATGGTGCTGCTACTGTTTCTGGTCGGCGAGCGTCTTGAGGGTTGGGCCGCCAGCCGGGCCCGGCAAGGGGTTAGCGCCCTGATAGCGCTTAAACCAGAGACCGCAACGGTGGTTGTTAACGGCGAACGTAAAACGGTGGCGATAGAGAGGCTGCGACCGGGCGATGTGATTGAGGTGGCGGCCGGAGGGCGTCTGCCCGCCGATGGCGCACTGCTTAGCGCTGACGCCAGTTTTGATGAAAGCGCCCTCACCGGCGAATCCATCCCCGTGGCGCGCGCCGCCGGGGAAAAGGTGCCAGCCGGGGCCACCAGCGTCGATCGTCTGGTCCAGCTCAGCGTGCTGTCAGAGCCAGGCGACAGCGCCATCGACCGTATACTCAGGCTGATTGAGGAGGCCGAGGAGCGCCGAGCACCCGTCGAGCGTTTTATCGATCGCTTCAGCCGGATCTATACCCCCATCATTATGCTCATCGCCCTGCTGGTTGCGGTTGTGCCACCGCTGCTCTTTAGCGCACCGTGGGAAGGCTGGATCTACAAAGGATTGACGCTGCTGCTCATCGGCTGCCCGTGCGCGCTGGTGATTTCCACGCCAGCGGCGATCGCTTCCGGGCTGGCGGCAGCGGCACGCCGGGGCGCGCTGATTAAAGGCGGCGCGGCGCTGGAGCAGCTCGGACACGTGCGGCATATCGCCTTCGATAAAACGGGCACCCTGACGTTGGGTAAGCCGCAGGTCACGGGAATATATCCTCAACAAATCAGCGAGGAGGAACTGCTTGCGCTAGCCGCTGCGGTTGAGCAGGGTTCGACCCACCCGCTGGCACAGGCGATTGTGCGTGAAGCCCGGTCTCGCGGGCTGGTGATACCCTCCGCCTCGGCCCAGCGGGCGCTAATGGGATCGGGTATTGAGGCCGACGTCGAGGGTAAAAAGGTGCTGATTGTCGCGGCGGGGCACTCCCCTACGCCACAGGTCGAGGCATTAGAACAGGCCGGTCAGACCGTCGTTGCCGTAATGCAGGACGGCGTGGCGAAAGGGCTCCTCGCCCTGCGCGATATCCTGCGTGATGATGCAAAAGAGGCCGTCGCTGCGCTGCACAAGCTGGGCGTACAGGGCGTCATTTTGACCGGCGATAATCCTCGCGCGGCGGCGGCGATTGCCGGCGAGCTGGGGCTGGAGTTTAAGGCCGGATTGTTGCCAGCCGATAAGGTTAAAGCCGTAACGGCATTGAACGCTCATACGCCGCTGGCGATGGTTGGGGATGGTATTAACGATGCGCCCGCAATGAAGGCGGCTACCATCGGTATCGCAATGGGCAGCGGCACCGACGTGGCGCTGGAGACTGCCGACGCGGCGTTAACCCACAGCAGGCTAAGCGGGCTGGCAGAGATGATAGCCCTGGCACGGGCAACGCACGCCAATATCCGACAGAATATTGCCATTGCGCTGGGGCTGAAGGCGGTGTTTTTGGTGACTACCCTGCTGGGGATCACCGGACTCTGGCTGGCGGTGCTCGCCGACACCGGCGCAACGGTGCTGGTGACGGCGAACGCATTACGGTTATTACATAGAAGAAGATAAAAATTATAGGGCACGAACCGTAGGCCGGATCAGGCGTTAGCCGCCACCCGGCGTAGCGGAGCCGATTTAACGCCCGGCGGCGCTATGCTTGCCGGGCCTACAACGACACGAACCCTCTCAAATATTACTGCATCCCCAAAATTCCGGGTAGCCACAGCGAAATCGCCGGGATATAGGTCACCATCCCCAACACCACCAGCAGCATGGCGTAGAACGGCAGCATGGCGCGTACCACGGTCTCGATCTTCTGCTTGCTCACCGCGCTGGCAACGAACAGCACCGAACCTACCGGCGGCGTGATCAGCCCGATCCCGAGGTTAACCATCATGATCATGCCGAAGTGCACCGGATCGATCCCTAATGAGTTAGTCACCGGCAGCAGCACCGGCGTCAGGATCAGGATGATCGGTGCCATATCCATCAGAGTACCAATCAGCAGCAGCATGATGTTGAGGTACATCAGAATGACGTACTTGTTATCCGACAGCGAGGTGAAGAACTCGGTGATGCGCATCGGCAGCTGCATGTAGGTCATTACCGCCCCGAACGCCGCCGCAAAACCAATCAGGATCATCACAATGGTGACGGTCTTTACCGTGCGGCACATCAGCTTCGGCAGCTCGCTCCACTTATAGTCGCGGTAGATAAACATGGTCACAAAGAACGCCCACAGGCAGGCGACCGCCGCCGACTCGGTGGCAGTAAAGATGCCCGACAAAATGCCGCCGAGAATAATCACCACCGTCATCAGCCCCCACAGGGCATCCAGCAGGATTTTTAGCGCCTGCTTAAACGGCACCCGCTCGCCTTTCGGATAACCACGCTTGCGGGCAAACCCCAGACAGAGCACCATCAGGCTCACCCCGAGCAGCAGGCCCGGCAGCACGCCAGCGATAAACAGGGTGGCGATAGAGACCGTGCCCCCCGCCGCCAGAGAGTAGATCACCGAGTTGTGGCTGGGGGGGATGAGAATGGCCTGCACCGAGCCGCTGGCGGTTACCGCCGCCGCGTACTCGCGCGGGTAGCCCTTCTTCTCCATCTCCGGGATCATCACGCTGCCGATAGAGGCCGTGTCCGCCACCGACGAGCCAGAAATCGCGCCGAAAAAGGTTGAGGCGACGATATTTACCAGCGACAGGCCGCCGCGAATAAAGCCGACGAAGATGTAGGCGAAGTTAACCAAACGCCGGGCGATACCCCCTTCCGCCATGATCGCGCCCGCCAGGATAAAGAACGGGATCGCCAGCAGGGTAAACTTGTTCACCCCGCTGGTGATTTGAATCATTAATGCTTCCAGCGGCAGATCGATCCACAGCGCACCCGCTACGGCACTTAACCCAACGGCGAAGGCTACCGGCATCCCCAGCGCCAATAGAATGGCGAGGGTGAATAACAAAACAAACGCATCCATTTTTCACCCCTTAACTGTGGTTGCCGATCAGCACGATCGGACGGTTTTCCTGCGATCCAAACAGCAGGCGCTCCAGCACGAACAGGATCAGAATTGTCGACCCCAGCGGCAGCGGCAGATAGCTCTCTCCGGAGGTCAGGATAGGAAACTCGGCCACGGGCTGCTCCCACAGCTCAACGCACAGCCAGTAGCTGTACCAGAACATCAGCAGCGAGATCCCCAGCATCAGCAGATCCACCACTCTGGCGCACAGGCTTTTGAGCGAGTCGGGCAGCCGATCGGTGAGCATGTTGACCGCGATATGAGACCCGGCGCGATAGCTCACCGCGGCCCCGATAAAGGTAAAGGTCACCATGCAGATGATGGCGATCGGCTCTGGCCAGGACTCGCCGCGGTTAAGCACGTAGCGCGAGAAGATGCCAATAGGGATCACGATGGTCATCACCAGCAGCGACAGGCCCGCCACGGCCATAGCGAGCAGGTAGAGACGGTCCATCCACTTCAGGTAGATTTTGGACATACGTCCTCCACAACAGGTCAGGTTTACTGGACGTCAGCGATGGCTTTCATCAGATCCTGATGCTTATCGCCATACTGGGCGCGCACCGGCTCCGTCGCTTTGATAAAGACCGTTTTGTCGATGTCGTGGAACTGGACGCCGCCCGCCTTCATCTTGTCGAGCGCCTGCTGGTTATAGGCATTCCACAATTTGCGCTGTTCAAACTGCGCTTCGCGGGCCAGGGTGAGGATCTTCTTCTGCTCGTCAGCGCTGAGCTTGTCCCACTTCACTTTGGAGTAGAGCAGCATCTCTGGGGTAATAAAGTGACCGCTAAGGGTGTAGTTTTTCGCCACCGGCATATAGTTGTGGGCAACGAAGGTCGGCGGATTGTTCTCTGCGCCGTCGATGACGCCGGTTTGCATCCCGCTATAGACCTCGCTAACGCCCATTGCTACGGAGTTAGCACCCATATCTTTCAGCGTCGCCAGCGCTACCGGGCTACCCTGAACGCGGATCTTCTTGCCTTTCAGATCCTCCGGTTTGACGATCGGATCCTTGGTGATCAGGTTGCGGGTACCGGAGTCCATCCAGCCGAGGAATACCAGCCGGGATTTCGGGTTGGCGGTGAGCTTGTCACCGATCTGCTTGCCGATATCGCCGTCGATGATTTTGTGCATATGTTCTTCATCGCGGAAGACGTAGGGCAGCGTAAAGACCTCAATGTCCGGCAGGATCGCTGCAACCGGTGCCATAGAGACGCGGATCATATCGATGGCGCCCATCTGCGCCTGCTCAATCATCTGCTTTTCGTCCCCGAGCACGCCGCCGGGGAAGACTTTAATCTCCAGCTTGCCATCGGTTTGCTGTTTCAGTTTTTCGCCCATCTGCTCTACGGCCACCACGTTAGGGTAACCCTGCGGGTGAACATCGGCAGCTTTGATAACCTGAGCGAGAACGCCCGGGGCAAAAAGTAGTGACGCGGTGGACAGGCACAGAGAAGCCACTAACGGCTTGAGGGTCGTTTTCATCGGGTCAGCTCCAGGGTAGAGAGGTAGTGTTAGCGTTGTTGTATCGAACCGCTTAAAAACTACACCACGCCTGGAAAAACCAAGGTGAAGCGCCTCACAAAAGTAACAACATTGTGAAACGATGGTTCAATTATGTGACAACAGTAGTCCGAATAGCCGTTGAACGGCGCTCGACAAACTCTGCCGAAAGGATGCGGCTCTCCGATAACCTGCCCGGCGCAGCTGCCAGCACCTTTGCTACCGCCTCTTTTCCCTGGGCATCCAGATCCAGACGCACCGTGGTCAGCGAGGGAATGAAGAACGCACTTTCATAGCTGTCATCGTAGCCCACCACCGATACCTGCTCCGGTACGGCAACATTGGCCTGGTGTAGCGCGCTCAACGCGCCTAATGCCATCTGGTCGTTGCCTGCCAGCAGAGCGGTAAAGCTTTTTTTCTCATTAAGCAGCGTCTGCACACCAGCGAAGCCGCTCGGCGCATCCCATGAGCCATAGATCACCGAGCTGGGCGTCAGACCGTACACGTTAAGGCTATCCAGCCAGCTGGCTAAACGCAGCTGAGCCGATACGGCATGCTGTGGACCAGGCATCAGCACAATATGCCGATGTCCCAGCTCATAAAGCCGTTTGACGCTCTCCCGCGTGCCGTTTGTCGGATCGAAAATAACGTGAAAAACGTTGCTATCAGGTGCAACGTCGAGGAATAGACAGGTGACATCTTCGTTCTGCTGCGCTAACGCTTCTGCGATAGCGCTCTCCAGCGGCACGTTAATAATGATCCTGTCGACCAGCTGGGACTTAAAATCATTAATTGAGTGCTGAATAGCGGTGGTATCGCTTTCATCGATCATTGAGATAAGCACGTGATAACCCGCATCGCGGGCATGTTTTTTTACCGAAGCGGCAATTTGCGAAGGGGCATGAAGCGCAAGCGAAGTGGTAACCAACCCAAGGGTATGCGTCTGTTTGCCCACCAGCTGCTGAGCAAGGCGGTTAGGCACATAGCGTAGCTCTTCAATCGCTTTTTCAACGCGGATACGCGTTTTTTCTGCAACGTTCACTGACTTATTTAAAACTCTGGAGACAGTCTGGTAAGAGACGCCAGCGTGGCGGGCAACATCTTCCAAAGTCGCATTTTTGCTCTTGTTCACCCTGTCTCCTTACTCTGTTGCCTCTCAAAATCGCCCCTCTATGATAGCAAAATGTCTTACGTTCACAGGGTAGTTTTTTGCGATCTTGTTCACTGTTTACAGTCAGAAAAAAATACGTTGTGTGATAACGGTTACATTTCACAGCGGTGAACGTTGTGCAAAAGATTTGTCAGGTATTGTATGTAACCTACGGATGTGAACGTCATACATTTCGCGATCGTGCTGTTCACACCCGTTCGTTACACCCAAAGAACGCTATTCGCTGCAATGCAGGCGAAGCACCGACTTCTGTTCCTTGATAAGGAAAAAAGAGATGGTTACCGGCAAAAGGAACTACATACTTTTAAGTATTTTCGACTTTCTCTATCTGTTTGCCTGGTCGGCAACGATGGCTTTTTTTGTAATCTGGACCACGCAACACTTAGGTATTAGCGCAACTAAAACCGGCTGGCTTTACGCTATCAACGCCTTTATTGCCCTAACCATGCAGCCGTTCTTTGGCTATATTTCTGACAAATTCGGCACGAAGAAATCGCTTATTTTCCTGATCGTTGCCCTCTTGCTGCCGATTGGGCCATTCTTCATCTACGTCTATGCCCCGCTGCTGATGAGCACCTTCTGGCTAGGCGCTATCCTTGGCGGGATCTATCTGGGGATTATCTTTAACTCCGGCTGCGGCGTTATTGACTCCTATATCGATAAAATTTCTCGTCGCTACGCCTTTGAATATGGCCGGGTCAGAATGTGGGGCTCTCTGGGTTGGGCCGCAGCGGCCTATATTGTGGGCCGCAATATCAATGACAACCCCAACCTCTCTTTCTGGCTGGCCAGCGCGGCCATCGTATTAGCCGCTGTCTGCTTTATGCTGACCAAAATAGAGGTCACGGTTGAAGAGGAGAGAATGACCTCCTCCCTGAAGGCGGGACATGTCTTTGAACTGGCAAAAAATCGTCAGTTCTGGATGCTGATTATCTTCACGCTGTTTGTCACGCAAATCTACGATACCTATGACCAGCAGTTCGCCCAGTATTTCTCCCTGCAATTCTCCAGTGTGGACGTGGGGAATAAGTGGTACGGCACCCTCGCCTCGGTACAGGTCTGTTTTGAGACGCTATTCCTGGGGTTGATGCCGTGGTTTGTAAACCGCGTGGGGGCGAAATGGGCGCTGGTGATTGCCGGTACGATTATGTCGGTACGTATTCTTGGCTCCGCCGTACCTCTCGGCCCGGTGTGGATTGCCGCGGTAAAAATGATGCACGCCATCGAGAAGCCGCTGATTTTAATCGCCGTGTTTAAATTTATTGCGCAGAATTTTGACCATAAGCTGTCATCGACCATCTA
Organism: Pseudescherichia sp.; assembly: GCF_032052675.1. Lineage (NCBI taxonomy): Bacteria > Pseudomonadati > Pseudomonadota > Gammaproteobacteria > Enterobacterales > Enterobacteriaceae > Pseudescherichia > Pseudescherichia sp. The sequence continues at coordinate 303,658 of NZ_DAMBWA010000003.1, read as the reverse complement.
TCTGCTGGTGCTGTTCGCCGCCTCCATTGCGACCACGGTCTACTCGCCCATCGTCGGCTATCTGTACGACACCATTGGTTTCGCCAACGCCTATATCATTCTCGGCCTTATTTCCGGCCTCTTCACGCTCTTCTCCGTGTTCTCTTTACATAACCGGAAAGGCCAGGCCATCAATCTTTCTCAGGAGAGAGAGTCTTTAGCTTAACGGAGGCGGTCATGCGCAACGTATTTTCAGTACCAGGCTTTTTACACGGTGCAGATTACAACCCCGATCAGTGGTTGCATCAGCCAGGCATTATCGAGCAGGACATTGCGATGATGAAAGAGGCGCGCTGCAACGTGATGTCGGTGGGTATATTTAGCTGGTCAACCCTGGAGCCTGAAGAGGGCCGCTATCAGTTCGCCTGGCTGGATGAGGTGCTCGATAAGCTTTATGCCAATGGTATCTCTGTTTTTCTGGCGACGCCCAGTGGCGCAAGGCCTGCCTGGGTATCGGAAAAATATCCGGAGGTATTAAGAACCAATAGCGATCGCACCCGGAACCTGCACGGCGAGCGGCATAATCACTGCTACTCCTCACCTGCCTACCTACGGCTGACGGGAAAGATAAACGCGCAGCTGGCGAGGCGCTACGCGAATCACCCGGCGGTGCTGGCCTGGCATATCTCCAATGAATATGGCGGGGAGTGCCACTGCGAGATCTGCCAGGAAAGCTTTCGCGGCTGGCTGAAGGAGAAATATCAGAGCCTGGAGAACCTGAACCGGCGCTGGTGGAGCACCTTCTGGAGCCACGAATATAGCAGCTGGAGCCAGATCCACTCCCCGGGGCCGCTGGGAGAGCAGTCGGTGCATGCCCTGAACCTTGACTGGCGACGCTTCGTCACTGAACAGGTGGCGCTATTCTGTCGCCATGAGATAGAGGCCGTAAAATCCTTTAACCCGGCGCTGCCGGCGACAACGAATTTTCACGGCGCGTTTTATGATTACGATTACTGGCGTCTGGCCCAGGAGATCGATTTTGTCTCCTGGGACAGCTACCCGGAGTGGCATCAGCGTCGGGATCAGCAGGCGCTTGCCTCTTACACCGCCTTTACGTTTGATCTGATGCGTAGCCTGAAGCCCGGCTTACCGTTTCTGCTAATGGAGTCGACGCCTGGCGCAACCAACTGGCAGCCGATCAGCAAGTTGAAAAAACCGGGAATGCATCTGCTCTCGGCCCTGCAGGCGGTGGCGCACGGCTCTGGCTCGGTGCAATATTTTCAGTGGCGTAAAAGCCGTGGCTCCAGCGAGAAGCTGCACGGCGCGGTGGTCGATCATGTCGGGCACCTCAACACGCGGGTGGGGCAGGATGTTAAACAGGTTGGCGCTGCGCTTGAGAAACTAGCCGATGCGGCAGGGAGCGATTACCGGGCCGAGGTAGCCATTGTCTACGACTGGGATAACCGCTGGGCGGTGAACGATGCGGCGGGGCCGCGCAACAGCGGAATCAAATTCGAAGAGACCGTGCATAAGCACTACCAGGCGCTGTGGCAGCAAAATATTCAGGTAGATATTGTCTCTCAGCGCGCCGACATCAGCCGGTATCGCGTGATTGTTGCCCCTATGCTCTATATGGTCAACGCGGCGTTTGCCGACCGGGTGAACCAATTCGTTGCCGCAGGCGGCATCTTTATTGCCACCTACTGGACAGGGATCGTTAACGAGGACGATCTCTGTTACACCACCGGCTTCCCTGGTCCGCTGCGGGACGTTTTAGGCATCTGGTCAGAAGAGATCGACAGCCTGTACGACGGTGAAACAAACCAGATCAAGATGACGGCTGCATCGTGGGGTAACGCAACTCGCGACTATACCTGTCTTGAACTGTGCGATCTGATCCATACCGAAGGAGCAGAGGTGCTGGGCGTTTATCAGCAGGACTTCTACCAGGGCAGACCGGCCGTCACCCGTAATCGCTACGGCAAAGGAGAGGCATACTATTTGGCAGCCAGAACCGGAAGCGATTTTCTGACAGACTTCTACCAGACGATCGCGGGCACACACGGGTTATCAGCCTGCACGACCCTGCGCTTGCCGCACGGGGCGGTAGCAACAGTACGAGAGCAGGATGGCAAGCGGTATATCTTTGTGCAGAACTTTAGCGATCGGCCTGTAACGCTGGATCTGGCCCAGGAAGCCGGGCCGCTTGAGGCGCTGCTAAATACCGGCGAGCGGCAGGAGCAGCAGTACGCGCTGCCCGCCTTTGGCGTCGAGGTCTTTCTGGCGGAGTAATCTCAACGCCGGGCGGCACTGCGTTTGCCCGGCCTACGATGTGGTATCCACGCCCGGTAAGCGTAGCGCCACCGGGCGTTATAACTGCCCTTTACGTAACAGGTAATGGTAGGGCAGCGTCTCTACCTGCTGGGCTACCAGCTCATGCTCCATAAAGCGACAAAAGCCGGGAATATCCCGCGTAGTGGCGGGATCGTCGGCGATAATCAACAGGGTTTCCCCGGCCTGCATGGTGCGTACGGTTTTGCGCACCATCATTACGGGTTCCGGGCAGCGCAGCCCCTGCGCATCAAGAGTATGGTCAGGGCTGGAGAAAAGATCGGTCATTTTCATCTCACACAGTCAAAAACTGCTGTAGTTTACGCCGCGATTATCGCAAAGCAAACCAGGTTAACGATTGCGTGCATTTTAACCATTGCAAAGCGTAGTGAAAGCAGTATGATGCGGCGGTTCAAATTGGGTTCCCTCACCCCAACTCCTAAAAAGGTCACAATATGACGCAGTTCTCGCAATCGCAGCGCACGAAGGCGCTGTTCTGGCTATCGCTTTTTCATCTGCTGGTGATCACCTCCAGCAACTACCTGGTACAGCTGCCGATCTCGGTGTTTGGTTTCCATACCACCTGGGGCGCGTTTAGCTTTCCGTTTATTTTTCTCGCCACCGACCTGACCGTGCGTATTTTTGGCGCACCGCTCGCCCGGCGGATCATCTTTGCCGTCATGATCCCGGCGCTGATTATCTCCTATATCGTCTCGTCGCTGTTTTATATGGGCAGTTGGCAGGGCTTTGGCGCGCTGGCACACTTTAACCTGTTCGTCGCCCGCATCGCCGCTGCCAGCTTTATGGCCTACACCCTGGGGCAGATCCTCGACGTGCGCGTCTTCAACCGCCTGCGTCAGAATCGACGCTGGTGGCTCGCCCCGACCGTCTCTACCGTATTCGGTAACGCCAGCGATACCGTCGCCTTCTTCTTTATTGCCTTCTGGCGTAGTCCGGACGCGTTTATGGCCCAGCACTGGACCGAAATCGCGCTGGTGGACTACAGCTTTAAAGTGCTTATCAGCATTCTATTCTTCCTGCCGATGTATGGCGTATTGCTGAATATGTGCCTGAAAAGACTGGCGGATAAATCTGAAATTTCCGCGTTGCAGGCCAGTTAAAGGTACGCTTCTCAACTTGTGATAAGATGGGCCTATGAGCCGTTTTGGCCGTTTATCGAAAGGAAGAAGTCAATGCGCAATCTGGTTAAGTACGTCGGGATTGGCCTGCTGGTGTTGGGGCTGGCGGCCTGTGATAACAACGACACGAAAACGCCTGCGCAGGGCGCTGCGTCGGAAAGCAATGCAACCGGCCAACCGGTAACCCTGCTGGACGGTAAGGTCACCTTCTCCCTGCCTGCCGACATGAGCGATCAGAGCGGCAAGCTGGGTACCCAGGCGAACAACATGCACGTCTACTCTGACGCCACCGGCCAGAAAGCGGTGATCGTGATCGCTGGGGATAACACCAATGAAGAGCTGCCGGTGCTGGCGAAACGCCTGGAAGAGCAGCAGCGTAGCCGCGATCCGCAACTGCAGGTGGTGACCAATAAATCTATCGAGGTTAAGGGCCACACGCTGCAGCAGCTGGACAGCATTATCTCCGCGAAAGGCCAGACCGCCTGGTCCTCCGTGGTGCTGGGTAAGGTTGATGGTAAGCTGCTGACTATCCAGGTGACGCTGCCGGCGGAAAACCAGCAGCAGGCGCAGAGCGCAGCAGAGAATATTATCAACACCATCGTGATTAACTAGTTGTGTATAACGCCCGGCGGCGCGCTGCGTGCCGGGCCTACGATTCTGAAACGGTCTCCAGCGGAGGCCGTTTTTTTAACTTCAGCGTCAGAAGTAGTGCCACCGCCACCAGCCCTGCCGCCGCGATGTAGATTGACGAGACGCCCATCCACGCCATCAGCAGCCCGGCCGCCGGTCCGGTTATGCCCAGGGCCAGATCCATGAATACCGTATAGGTCGCCAGCGCCGCACCCTGGTTCTGCTGCGGCACCGCTTTGACCGCCACGACACCCAGCGCCGGGAAGACCAGCGAGAATCCCGCCCCCGCCAGCAGCACACCCACTTTCGCCATCCACGGCGCAGAGGCGAGGCCGGTAAGTATCAATCCCAGCGTCTCAACCGCAAAGCAGATCAGCGCTACGTTGAGGCCGCCTAACCGGCTGATGCCGTTCGGGAAAAAGAGCCGCGCACCGATAAAGGCACAGCTAAAGAGGGTCAAAGCAAAGGCCGCGCCGTCCCAGCCTTTGGCATCGTAGAAAAGGGTAATAAAAGTGGCGATAACGCCGAACCCGGCCGAGCCCAGCGCCAGCGCCATCCCATAGAGCCAGATGCGCCCCAGCACGTCGCGAAACGGCAGCGGCTTGCCTTTGCTCACCTTCACCGCCGGACGGGTCAGAGCAAAGAGAAACGCCACCAGTGCCACGGCCATAACGGTGAGGGCCAGCCCGGTGAGGCCAACGTAGTGGAAGCAGAGCACCCCCAGCGGCGCGCCAAGCGCCATCGCACCATAGGAGGCGATGCCGTTCCAGGAGATCACCTTGCCGATGTGCAGCGACCCCACCGTACCCACGCCCCAGAGCGTCGAGCCGGTACCGGCAAAGCTCTGGCCAATACCGAGGATCACCCTTCCAACGCCGAGCAGTACAAGGCTGATGAAGGGCCAGCCGCTGCTAACGCTTGCCAACAGGTAGCCGACGCCGCTGAGAAAGCAGCCGCACAGGCCAAAGAGTACGATCTTTTTTGGCCCCAACGCATCGGCGTAGCGCCCGGCATGGGGGCGACTCAGAAGGGTGGCGAAATATTGCAGGCTAATAACCAGTCCCGCCCAGAAGGCGCTAAAGCCCATGACGTCATGAACATAGCCAGGCAAAACGGCCAGCGGTAGGCCAATCGTGAGGTAGCTTGCGAAGTTAAATATCACTACGGAGACAATGCGCAGATTGAGACGCACTCCGCTTAGCGCCGGGTCGGCGACGGGTTCAGGCATGAAGCTCACCAGTTTTACAACGGTTCTTTACAGGAGTATTTCACTATTATCACGACGCGACGTGAAAATCAGCAGTAATAATAAGATTATCCGTCTTAAGCGAAGCCCAAACAAGGCACTACAATTAACGTGCACAGCGATAAAAGGAATTCAACATGCTTAACGTATTGCCTGAAAAATCTGGTGATAGAGCAGGACTGCACATACTGGTTAAACTGGCCGCGCTGGTCATCATCCTGGCGGGCATTCATGCGGCGGCCGATATTATTGTCCAGCTTCTGCTGGCGCTCTTCTTTGCCATCGTCCTTAATCCTCTGGTCACCTGGTTTTTACGCCGCGGCATTAAACGCCCTATCGCCATTACGATTGTAGTGGTGGTGATGCTGATCGTGCTTACCGCCCTGTTTGGCGTACTCGCCGCCTCGACAACCGATTTTATTAATCTGCTCCCCAAATATAACCGGGAGCTAACGCGCAAAATTGTCGCCCTCCAGCAGGCGCTGCCTTTTTTGAATCTGCATATCTCGCCGGAGCGCATGCTGCAGCGCATGGACTCCGATAAGATGATGACCTTCGCCACTACGCTGATGGCACAGCTCTCTAACGCGATGGCCAGCATTGTTCTGCTGGTGATGACGGTCGTATTTATGCTGTTTGAGGTACGTCACGTACCCTACAAGCTGCGCTTCGCGCTGAATAATCCGCAGATCCATATCGCGGGCCTGCACCGGGCATTGAAAGGGGTGTCGCACTATCTGGCGCTCAAGACGCTTATCAGCCTGTGGACAGGAGTCATAATCTGGCTGGGGCTACTTCTGCTGGATGTACAGTTCGCCCTGATGTGGGGCGTGCTAGCGTTTCTGCTGAACTACGTGCCCAATATCGGCTCCGTGCTGTCGGCCATTCCGCCAATGATCCAGGCACTGCTGTTCAACGGCTACTATGAGTTTTTCATGGTCGGCGCACTCTTCCTGGTCGTGCATATGCTGCTGGGCAACATCCTTGAGCCGCGGATGATGGGCCACCGGCTGGGGATGTCCACGCTGGTGGTGTTCCTCTCGCTGCTGGTGTGGGGTTGGCTGCTGGGGCCGGTGGGCATGCTGCTCTCGGTGCCGCTCACCAGCGTGTGCAAAATCTGGATGGAGACCACCAAAGGCGGCAGCAAGCTGGCTATCCTGCTCGGCCCTGGCCGACCAAAAAGTAAGCTGCCAGGGTAGAGCTCTCTCGCCAGCGGCTGCCTGCACCCGGTGCGCTTAATTCAGGTTTTCCGGGAAGTTCTCTGGCAGTTCGCTGGCTGCACAGGCGATAACGCTGTTGTTATTTGCCCCGCAGTCGCGCACAAAGGTAATCGTCGCGAACTCATCGATCACTTCCGTTGGGTAGGCAGGTCCCGCCTCGCGGTAGGATTCCATAAGAGGAATGTGCTCGTTCTGGAAGCAGACGGTTTTTTCCGGATTGTTTATGACCCAACGCGGGAAGAAGATCGTCCCGTGGAACAGGCGGTCGCCAAGGTTAACAATCAGGCTAACGTCGGTACCGGTTGGCTCGGTCCATGAAATTTTATAGATGCTCTCGCCAACCCGCACAATATAGGCATGCTGATCTTTCACCCAGCGATTGCCGACAATCCCACTATGGATACGGTAGTCCAGCGTCGACTCATTTTTCACATAAATTTCGTAGTTCCAGCCGTTGTCATAGGTATAGACCAGATGTTTACCCACAAAACCACGTAGATCGTGTTTATCAAAGCTGCTCATTTTTTACCTCCTTCATCTGATAGAGATAGCGTACCGCTGCAAATTATGAATTAATAACGTTGATTTTGGATAATATTCATCAGATTTTTAGATAAATTATGCACAAGACAACGCTTGAGCAGTGGTCACTGCTGGAAAAAGTGATTGAGCTGGGCAGCTTTGCTAAAGCCGCCGAAGAGACGCATCGCAGCCAGTCATCGGTTAGCTACAACCTGGCGCTTCTGCAAGAGCGTCTGGGTATTGCGCTTTTAGTGCCGGAAGGCCGACGGGCCGTACTTACGCCTGCCGGGGAGCTGCTGTTGAAACAGGTTAAGCCCCTGCTGAAGGCGTTTGCCTATGTCGAAACGCGTGCGTCTACAATGCGGAACGGTATGCGCACCCGCCTTGATTTAGTGGTCGACAGCATTTTTCCCCGCAGCCATCTTTTCGCTGCTTTGCGCCAGTTTCAGCACTGTTATCCCCAGACCCAGGTTCACCTCACCGAAGCCCAGGAAAACGTGGCCCTGCCAGCGCATACGGAAGCTGACGTGATGATCCTGCCGCGCCGGCAGGATATGACCGGACGCGGAGAGTGGCTGATGAACGTTGATTTCATCGCCGTGGCCCATCGAGACCATCCGCTCTTTGCGTTGAGTACACTCAATGACGAAGCGCTCTCTGCCTGGCCGCTGATCCGTATCGCCGAGAGCGACAGTACTCAGCAGTCCACCAGCGAAGCCTGGACCTTTTCTACTATTGATGCTGCGATTGAAGCGGTGATGTACCAGGTGGGATACGGCTGGCTACCGGAAGAGCGGATCCGCGAGCAGCTGGAGGCGGGTATCTTAAAAACGCTGCCTCTGAGCCACGGCGTGCGCCGCGCCACCCCCCTGCACCTGATTGTAAAGAAAGACTTAATGCCCCTGGATGAACAGGTTAAGACACTACTGAAACTCCTGACCTCCGCAAAGTAGCGTCTATGCTTAACGTTCAGTAATGACATCTACGGGAGCAAACGATGAAAATTGATTTGACGGGAAAAGTTGCGCTGGTGACGGCCTCTACCGGCGGGATTGGTTTGGCAATTGCGCGCGGGCTGGCGGAGAGCGGTGCGGAAGTGATCCTCAACGGTCGCAGCCAGGAGAGCGTGAACCAGGGCATTCAGCAGCTGCAGCAGGCGGTACCGGGCGTAGAGGTGCGGGCCACCATCGCCGATCTTAGCACCCCCGAGGGCGTTGAATCGGTACTGAAAACTGCCGCGTCCGTGGATATTTTGGTCAACAACGCGGGCATCTACGGTCCGTCAGATTTCAATACCACTGACGACGCCACCTGGGATACGTACTGGCAAACCAATGTCATGTCCGGCGTTCGCCTGGCGCGTGCGCTGCTGCCGGGGATGGTGAAGAAAGGCTGGGGCCGGGTGGTCTTTATCTCTTCTGAATCGGCCCTTAACATCCCGGCGGATATGATCCACTACGGCGTAACCAAAACGGCGCAGCTGTCACTGGCGCGCGGGCTGGCAAAATACGTCGCGGGCAGCGGCGTGACGGTCAACAGCGTGCTGCCCGGCCCGACGCTTTCCGACGGCTTTGCCGCCATGATGCAGAGCGAGATCGATAAAACCGGCAAATCACTGGAGACGGTCGCCACCGAGTTTGTGAAAGCCAACCGTCCCACCTCGGTGATCCAGCGTGCCGCCACGGTGGATGAAGTTGCCAATATGGTGGTCTACGTCTGCTCAACCCAGGCCTCGGCGACCTCTGGCGCGGCGCTGCGCGTCGACGGTGGCGTGGTAGACGATATCGTATAACCCCGCGTGGAGAAGCGTTATGCCTATGCAAATCTCACGCTGTATGCTGGCCGCCCTGCTCTTTAGCGGTGCGGCAACGGCAGCAGAGTACGGTGAACAGCTGGAAGGTTTTAACTACCCCTGGGAACTCAAAAAGTTTGATTTTCAGTCGCAGAAACAGCCGCTCAGCATGGGCTATATGGATCTTCAGGCGGATAAGCCCAACGGTCACACGGTGGTGCTGCTGCACGGCAAAAACTTTTGCGCCGCCACCTGGGAGGAGACAATCCGCGTCCTGCATGATGCGGGGTATCGCGTCGTTGCCCCGGATCAGATTGGTTTCTGCACCTCTACCAAGCCCGCCAGCTATCAGTACAGCTTCCAGCAGCTGGCAAGCAATACCCACCAGCTGCTCGACTCGCTGGGGATTGAGAAGGCCATCATTGTAGGCCACTCCACCGGCGGGATGCTGGCCACGCGCTATGCCCTGATGTACCCCCAACAGACCGAGAAGCTGGTGATGGTTAACCCCATCGGCCTTGAGGACTGGAAAGCCAAAGGCGTGCCCTACCGCAGCGTCGACGAGTGGTATCAACGCGAGCTGAAAACCAGCGCCCAGAGTATCAAAGCCTATGAGCAGAAGACCTACTACATGGGCAACTGGAAGCCGGAGTATGACAAGTGGGTCGATATGCTGGCCGGATTGAGCAACGGGCCGGGTAAAGAGCGCGTGGCGTGGAACTCTGCCCTGCTCTACGACATGATCGCCACCCAGCCGGTGGTCTATGAGTTTAAAGATCTGCGGATACCGACGACGCTGTTTATCGGCACCGGGGATACGACCGCCCCTGGCAGCGATACCGCCCCACCGGAGGTGAAAAAGGCCGTGGGTAACTATAGCGTGCTGGGTAAAGAGGCCGCGAAACAGATCCCCGGCGCAACGCTGGTGGAGTTTGACGGCATGGGCCACGCCCCGCAGATGGAAGATCCGGCGCGCTTCCACGAGGCGCTGCTAAAGGATTTACAGTCGTAATCTGCGGTTAATTGTTATAAAACTGTAACAATATTTACTTAGTCTGATGGCGTCACTTTACTCTCTGGTAACCAAAGGACGCCCTCGTGAGCAGACCGTTAAAATCCCTATTCAAAAAAGAACATAGCGAAGAGATCAGTAACCGCAGCGCCAACCCGGTGTTTTCCGACGTCGCGAACGTCTTCCTCTCCCGTCGCCGTCTGTTACAGATGGGCGTGGTGGCGGGCGCGGCGGTCTCTTTCCCGCTGCTGGTGAAACCGGAGGCGGCCTTTGCCGCCGTTGGCCGTCCTTCTGCACTGGCTAAGGCGGTCTCGCTGGGGTTCACCAGCATTCCGGTCTCTTCTGAAGATACGGTGAGGGTGCCGGAGGGCTATATCGCGCGGCCGTTCTATCGCTGGGGCGAGCCGGTGGGTCTGAAGGAGGCGATGCCCGCGTTCAAGACTGACGGCAGCAACACCACCGATGAGCAGGCGGCCCAGGCGGGCATGCACCATGATGGCATGGCGTGGTTTAGCCTGCCGCAGGGCGGAGACAGCTCCGATCATGGCCTGCTGGCGATGAATCATGAGTATATTGATAACGGCATGCTGTTTAAGGATGGCGACGCCAACTGGGATCTCGACAAAGCCCGCAAGGGGCAGAACGCGATGGGCATCTCGGTTATTGAAGTGCAGAAGCGCGGCGGTGACTGGCAGGTGGTGCGCCCCTCCTCATTCGCTCGTCGCATCACCGTTAACACCCCGATGCAGCTCACCGGCCCGGCGCGCCATCAGCCGCTGATGAAAACCGCCGCCGATCCGCAGGGCGAGCAGGTGCTGGGCACCATGCAGAACTGCGCCAACGGCCATACGCCGTGGGGAACCTACCTCACCTGCGAAGAGAACTGGTCCGATATTTTTGTGAAGAAGGCCGATCGCAACGCACTGGAGAAACGCTACGGCATCGCCGACAGCGACGACTCCTACCGCTGGAACGAGGTGGACGAGCGCTTTAGCGTAGATAAAACCCCGAACGAGCCGAACCGCTTTGGCTGGGTAGTGGAGATCGACCCCTACGATCCAACCTCCACACCGCGCAAGCATACGGCGCTGGGTCGCTTCAAGCACGAAGGTGCAATGGTCACCCTCGCTGCAGACAGCCGCGTCGTCGTCTATATGGGAGACGACCAGAAGTTCGAATACATCTATAAATTTGTCTCGGACAAAAAGTACGATCCGGCCAACCGCCAGTCCAGCATGGACCTGCTTACCTCCGGCACGCTCTACGTGGCGAAATTTAACGAGGATGGCAGCGGCAGCTGGCTCCCGCTGGTGTTTGGCGAGAACGGTCTCGATCAGCGCCACGGCTTCGAAAGCCAGGGCGATCTGCTGATTAAAACCCGTCTTGCCGCCGACGTTGTAGGCGCGACCAAGATGGATCGCCCGGAGTGGATCACCGTCGATCCGAATACCCCCGGCAGCGTCTACTGTACCCTGACCAACAACAGCGATCGCGGCAAAGAGGGCAAGGCGCCGGTCGACGCTGCCAACCCGCGCGCCAACAACCAGTTTGGCCACATCATGCACTGGCTGGAAGAGAACAACGATCCGGCGTCAGGGCGTTTCCAGTGGGATATCCTGGTGATGGCGGGCCGCACCGACGGCGCCGATCCGCAGGCGAAAGGCTCCATGCAGGGGGCCGCGTTTGGCAGCCCGGATGGCCTTTCGTTCGACCATCGCGGCGTGCTGTGGATCCAGACCGACGTCTCCTCCAGCACCATCAACCAGAAAGCGTATGCCGATATGGGTAACAACCAGATGGTAGCGACCATTCCGGGTACCAACGAGTATCGCCGCTTCCTCACCGGGCCGCGCGGCTGCGAGATCACCGGCATCGCCTTTACCCCGGATAACCGGACGCTGTTTATTAATATCCAGCACCCTGGCGAAGTTGGCGACGGCATTACCGATCCGGCAAATCCGCGTGCGGTGTCGAACTGGCCAGATGCCGATCCGAACGGTCGTCCGCGATCCTCGACGGTGGTGATTGTGAAAGCCGACGGCGGGCTGATCGGCAGCTAGAAAAGCAAAAAGCCGACGGCATTGCTGCCGTCGGCTTTTTTTACGTCTGTTGCAATCAGGCGTTGTGCAGCTGCTGTCCGCAGGCTATCACGCTTGCCAGCAGAACTTTTACGTCCTCCAGACAAACAACCGGGTTGAGCAGGGTCAGCTTCAGGCAGGTCACACCGTCAGCTTCCGTTACGCCCACGTTCGCCGCCCCGGAGGCCAGCAACGCATCGCCGATACGCTGGTTCAGCAGCGCAACGCCTGCGGCATCGCCGTTTTCCGGACGGAAACGGAACAGCACGCTGGCCAGCTGAGGCTGCATAACCAGCTCCAGCTGCGGCTGTTCAGCCACAAACTGCGCCACCTGCTGTGCCAGGGTTACGCCGTTATCAATGATTTCGGCATACTGCTTTTTACCCAGCGCTTCCAGGCCCATCCACAGCTTCAGCGCATCGAAACGGCGGGTGGTTTGCAGCGATTTGGATACCAGGTTCGGCACGCCCTGCTCTTCGTCGAAATCAGAGTTCAGGTACGCCGCCTGGTAACGCATCAGCTGATAGTGACGCGCATCTTTCAGCAGGAACGCACCACAGCTGATGGTCTGGAAGTACTGCTTGTGGAAGTCCAGCGTGACGGAGTCCGCGAGCTCCAGGCCATTGAGGAAGTGACGATACTTCTCAGAGAGCAGCAGCGCGCCGCCCCAGGCCGCATCCACGTGCACCCAGATCTGCTCTTCAGCCGCCAGCGCGGCGATCTCAGCTAACGGATCGATCGCGCCCGCATCGGTGGTGCCTGCGGTGGCAACAATGGCCATCACCTGCTCACCGTTGGCTTTCGCCTGCGCCAGCTTCTCTTTGAGATCGTTGAGATCCATACGCGAGAAGCGATCGGTTTTCACCAGCGTCACGGCATGGTAACCCAGCCCCATCAGCGCCATGTTCTTCTGCACAGAGAAGTGGGCGTTTTCAGAACATAACACTTTAATTTTGCTGAGATTACCGGTCAGACCGTGCAGCTGAACGGAGTGGCCCTGGCGAGCAAAAAAGGCATCGCGCGCCAGCATCAGGCCCATCAGGTTGCTCTGCGTACCGCCGCTGGTGAAGACCCCGGCGTCGCCCGCCTGGTAGCCTACCTGCTCGCGCAGCCACTCAATCAGCTTGATCTCGATGATGGTCGCCGACGGGCTCTGGTCCCAGGAGTCCATGCTCTGGTTGGTGGCGTTGATCAGCACTTCCGCCGCCTGGCTAATGACCAGGCTCGGGCAGTGCAGATGCGCCACGCACTGTGGATGGTGCACAGAGAGGCTGTCCTTGAGGAAATACTCCACGGCGCGCTCAATGGCGGCCTGGTTACCCAGGCCCTGAGCAGTAAACTCTAAATTGATGCGCTCACGGAGTTCCGCAACGGTTTTACCCTGATACATCTCAGGCTGCTTAAGCCACTGCACCACCGCTTGCGTGCTCTGCTCAATCGCTTCCTGATAGGCAGCAATACTCTGCGCGGAACCAGAGAGAATCGGATTTAGATCTGACATGTGCTCATTTGCTCCGATTAAACAGGCTTCACGCCAGCGCTCAGCAGCGCGTTTTCGAATTTATCGAGGAAAATCCCCAGCTCGTTTTTGTCGATCAGCAGGGACGGCAGCAGACGCAGTACGCAGCCGCCACGACCGCCGCGCTCGAGGATCAGGCCCGCTTCGAAGCATTTTTTCTGCAGTAGCGCAGAGAGCTCGCCGTCCGCCGGATAGCAGCCCATATGATCCTGCGCTTCCTGCGGTTTAACGATCTCAATACCGATCATCAAGCCCAGACCGCGCACATGCCCGATGACCGGGAAGCGTTTCTGCATTTCAGCCAGCTGGCCTTTCAGCCATTCACCTTTTTCAGCAACCTGATCGGCAATGCCTTCTTCTTTCAGGATCTTAAGCGTGGTGAGACCGGTAGCCATCGCCAGCTGGTTACCACGGAACGTACCGGTATGGTGGCCCGGCGCCCAGGCGTCGAACTGCTTTTTAATACCCAGCACGGCCAACGGTAAACCGCCGCCTACCGCTTTCGACATCACGATGATGTCCGGCTCGATACCGGCGTGCTCGAAGGCGAAGAATTTACCGGTACGGGCAAAGCCCGCCTGGACTTCGTCAAGGATCAGCAGAATGCCGTGCTCCTGAGTCACTTTACGGATACGCTGCAGCCACTCGGCCGGGGCCGGGTTCACGCCGCCCTCGCCCTGTACGGCTTCAAGGATCACGGCAGCAGGTTTACGCACGCCGCTCTCGACGTCGTTAATCAGGTTTTCGAAGTAGTAGGTCAGCGCTTTCACACCGGCTTCGCCACCGATGCCCAGCGGGCAGCGGTACTGATGCGGGTAAGGCATAAACTGCACTTCCGGCATCATGCCGTTGACCGCTTCTTTCGGCGACAGGTTACCGGTTACGGAGAGCGCGCCATGCGTCATGCCGTGATAACCGCCGGAGAAGCTGATAACGCCGGAACGTCCGGTCACTTTTTTCGCCAGCTTCAACGCCGCTTCAACGGCATCCGCGCCGGAAGGCCCGGTGAACTGCAGGCAGTACTCTTTGCCCTGGCCCGGCAGCAGCGAGAGCAGATAAGCAGAGAACTCATCTTTTAATGGCGTGGTCAGGTCAAGCGTATGTAACGGTAAGCCACTGGTAAGGACGCTTTGAATGCTTTGGATCACCTCAGGGTGATTATGGCCCAGCGCCAGCGTTCCCGCGCCTGCAAGACAGTCAAGGTATTGTTTATTATCTGCATCGGTGATCCAGACGCCCTGCGCTTTGGTAATTGCTAACGGCAATTTACGCGGATAGCTTCTGACGTTGGATTCGAACTCAGCCTGTCGGGCGAGAAGGGTCTCATTGCTTTGCGGGAATGAATCAGCACTCAAAGAATCAATACGGACTTTATCCGTCATCATATCTCTCCTACAACCTGGCGTTGTTTTAACACCGAGTTGAATAAGGGTTTAAGGGGGGGTAAAAATCGCGGCTAATATATGTGTTTTCAGCAGCGGACTCAATCTTTTATTTTTTGCAGCATTTTGTGTAAATTTGTTTAAAAATCAATGACAAAAAATGTTTTCACATCGGTTTGACATAAACGTTAAAGAAAATATCGATTCAACGGGTTAAATCACTTACTATGCCCGCGTTTAAAATTCCAAACCTATAAGGAAGCACTTATTTAACTATTTATGCGATCCCCCCCGGCAACCTGTGAAAGGCAATGAGAGCAGGTTCCTGAGTTTTAAGTAGAAATGTTCGCGGGCGGACATTTCGTAAGGTGAAGAGCACTTCCCTTATGCCGAAATGAAAATTTTCATGCCATATCGATATGGCGCCCTGATATGAGATTGTTATGACTCACACTTATCCACACAT
This sequence comes from Pseudescherichia sp., assembly GCF_032052675.1. Lineage (NCBI taxonomy): Bacteria > Pseudomonadati > Pseudomonadota > Gammaproteobacteria > Enterobacterales > Enterobacteriaceae > Pseudescherichia > Pseudescherichia sp. Next base: position 288,342 of record NZ_DAMBWA010000003.1, on the reverse strand, counting down.
CATCGTCGCCAAATTTGGCGGAACCAGCGTTGCTGACTTTGACGCGATGAGCCGTAGTGCCACCCTCGTTCTTGCTGATAAAAACGTTCGTCTGGTTGTGTTGTCTGCCTCCGCAGGCGTGACCAACCTGTTAGTCGAACTCGCTTCCGGTCTGGAGAGCCCTGTTCGGCTGGACAAAATTGCGACACTGCGCGCCCTGCAATACAACATTATTTCACGCCTGAAACAGCCAGACGCCATTGGTCAGGAGATCGATCGTCTGCTGGACAATATTAGCCGCCTGGCTGAACAGGCTGTCGACTCCCCTTCCGCCACGCTGTGCGATGAGCTGGTAAGCCACGGGGAGATGATGTCCTCCCTGCTGTTTGTGGAAATCTTGCGTGAACGTGAAGTAGAAACGCAGTGGTTTGATGCCCGCAAAGTCATTCGCACCGATGATACATTTGGCTGCGCTGTACCGGCTATCGACGCCATTGCCGAGCTGGCGGAAAAGCGTCTACGTCCGCGTATCGAACAGGCGCTGGTAGTGACCCAGGGCTTTATTGGCAGCGACGCAACGGGGCAAACCACTACGCTGGGTCGTGGCGGCAGTGACTATACCGCATCTCTGCTGGCCGAGGCGCTTAATGCCTCACGTGTGGATATCTGGACAGATGTCGCTGGGATCTATACCACCGATCCCCGGATCGTGGCGCAGGCGAAACGTATTGATAGCCTGTCGTTCTCCGAAGCCCGGGAGATGGCGACCTTTGGCGCCAAAGTGCTGCACCCGGCTACGCTGCTACCCGCCATGCGCAAAAATATTCCGGTTTTCGTTGGGGCCAGCAATAATCCGTCTGCGGGCGGAACGCTGGTTCGCCGCGATGTGCTGGAGCCGTCGCGTTATCGCGCCCTGGCCGTGCGCCGTCAGCAGACGCTGTTGACGTTATCCAGCCTTAACGCGCAGCCAGCACACCGCTTCTTAGCGGAGACGTTTGCGATTTTATCGCGTCACGAAATGGCGATCGATCTGGTGACCACCTCGGAGACGAGTATCGCGCTGATCCTCAACTCCACCGGCTCTACCTCAGGCGAGGCCGATACGCTGACTACCGCCCTGCTTACCGAGCTGTCGTCACACTGCCATGTTGAGATCGAGACCGGGCTGGCGCTCGTTTCGTTGATTGGCAACGCGCTCCCTCAGGAGGCTGCAGTGTGTAAAGAGGTCTTTGCCGAGCTGGAGACGCACGCCGTGCGTATGATTTGTCACGGTGCTTCCAGTCAAAGCCTCTGCTTCCTGCTGCCGGCAGCATCCGCAGACAGCGCGGTTAAAGCGTTACACCGCAGCCTGCTGGAGTAACCATAGCGTCACTTCTGCTCTGCAAGCGCCTGCGCACAGGCCCAGGCGCTTGACCATGCCCACTGGAAGTTATATCCCCCCAGCCAGCCGGTGACGTCCATCACCTCGCCGATAAAGTAGAGTCCCGGTACGTTGCGTGCCTCCATTGTACGCGATGACAGCGCATGCGTATCGACGCCGCCGAGCGTCACCTCCGCCGTACGGTAGCCTTCGGTGCCGTTGGGCTGCACGCGCCAGCGGGTAAGGTTATCCACCAGCGTCTGCTGTTCACGACCGTTAAGCTGCTTTAGGGTCACGTCCGGGATCTGCCCCAGCTGCTGTAAGCACTCGATAAGCCGTTTCGGTAGCTGCATCGCCAGCGTATTCTTCAGGCTCTGGTTCGGATGGGCAGCGCGCTGGTCGCTCAGGAACGCATCCAGATCGCACTCCGGCAGCATGTTGATGATGACAAACTCACCGGGCTGCCAGTAGCTGGAGATTTGCAGCACCGCCGGACCCGAGAGGCCGCGGTGGGTGAAGAGCAGGCTTTCGCGGAACACCGTCCCGTCCTCTGCGGCGATCGTCGAGGGCACCGATACGCCGGAGAGGAGCGACAGCTGCTCCAGCAGCGGCTTGTGCAGGGTGAACGGCACCAGACCCGCCCGTGTTGGCAGCACCTTCAGGCCAAACTGCTCGGCAATTTTATAGCCAAACGGCGATGCACCCAGGCCAGGCATAGACAGGCCGCCGCTGGCAATCACCAGCTTGTTGGTGACCACGCTTTCGCCGTTGAGCTGTAGCGTGTAGCCTGCATCGTCGCGGGTGACGTCGAGCACCTCGCTGCGCAGGCGGGTGGTCACATTTCCCTTTGTGCATTCCGCCACCAGCAGATCAACAATCTGCTGCGCGGAGTCATCGCAGAAAAGTTGACCCAGCGTCTTCTCATGCCAGGCGATACCGTGCTTGCCAACGAGATCAATGAAATCCCACTGGGTATAGCGCGCCAGCGCGGATTTGCAAAAATGCGGGTTTTGGCTCAGATAGGCCGCAGGTTCGACATAAAGGTTAGTAAAGTTGCAGCGACCGCCGCCAGACATAAGAATTTTACGTCCGGGTTTCTTACCATTGTCCAGCAACAGCACCCGGCAGCCCGCCTGTCCGGCCATCGCCGCACAGAACATCCCCGCCGCGCCGGCCCCAATGATAACGGCATCAAACCTTTCCACACTCCATTCCTCTTCGCTAATCCGGCGCGGATTGTAAATTTTATGCGGTGGTCGCACCAGCGTAAATGGTAGTGAAAATGGTCATTTCTTTGAAATTTATGACATAATTATTTACTGCCCGTTACAGGAGCAGGATAAATATCAAAAAAAAGCTATATTTCACTTTGCCCCCGCTGCGAATGTCCATGATAATGCGCGGCGTTCATGACCTCAAAAATGGCGTAACGTCCTATGTTACATTTGTTTGCTGGCCTGGATCTTCATACCGGGTTGTTATTACTACTTGCTCTGGGTTTTGTGCTGTTCTACGAAGCGATTAACGGCTTCCATGACACAGCAAACGCAGTGGCAACCGTGATCTATACTCGCGCATTACGCTCGCAGATAGCGGTCGTCATGGCGGCACTCTTCAACTTCTTTGGCGTTCTGCTTGGCGGCCTGAGCGTAGCCTATGCCATCGTGCATATGCTACCGACGGATCTGCTGCTGAACGTTGGCTCCGCTCACGGCCTTGCGATGGTCTTCTCCATGCTGCTGGCCGCCATCATCTGGAACCTGGGTACCTGGTACTTTGGTCTTCCGGCCTCCAGTTCACACACGCTGATCGGTGCCATTATCGGGATTGGTTTAACCAACGCGCTGATGACCGGTACCTCGCTGGTGGATGCGCTGAACGTGCCGAAGGTCATCAACATCTTCGCTTCGCTGATCCTGTCGCCGATTGTCGGCCTGGTCTTTGCGGGCGGCCTGGTGTTTATCCTCCGTCGCTACTGGAGCAATACCAAGAAACGCGCCCGTATTCACCTCACTCCAGCCGAGCGTGAAAAGCAGGACGGCAAGAAAAAGCCGCCGTTCTGGACGCGTATCGCCCTGATCCTCTCTGCAATCGGCGTAGCCTTCTCGCACGGCGCGAACGACGGCCAGAAAGGCATCGGTCTGATTATGCTGGTCTTGATTGGCGTTGCGCCGGCAGGCTTCGTGGTGAACATGAATGCCTCCGGCTACGACATCACCCGTACCCGCGACGCGGTAAACAACGTTGAGACCTGGTTCCAACAGCATCCTGACCTGCTGCTGAAGGCCACCGGAGCCGATCCGGTTATCCCAACGCCAGAGCAGACCGTAGGCCCTAACGGCGAGTTCCACTGTCATGCAGGCCGCGCCGTCGTGGCGCTGGATCGCGCTAAAGCGATGCTGACCAATATCGAAAGCTATGACAAGCTGCCGATTGAGCAGCGCAGCCAGCTGCGCCGCATCATGCTCTGCATCTCTGATATCACCGATAAGGTGGCTAAGCAGCCGGAAGTGAGCGCTGACGATCAGCGTCTGCTGAAGAAGCTGAAAGGCGATATGCTGAGCACCATTGAGTATGCTCCGGTGTGGATCATCATGGCGGTGGCGCTGGCGCTGGGTCTGGGTACGATGATTGGCTGGCGCCGTGTCGCTACCACTATCGGCGAGAAGATCGGCAAGAAAGGCATGACCTACGCGCAGGGGATGTCGGCTCAGCTTACCTCCGCCGTCTCTATCGGCCTGGCGAGCTATACCGGAATGCCGGTGTCGACCACTCACGTTCTCTCTTCGTCAGTGGCGGGAACGATGATCGTGGACGGCGGCGGCCTGCAGCGTAAAACCGTGACCAACATCCTGATGGCCTGGGTGCTGACCCTGCCCGCTGCGATTTTCCTCTCCGGTGCGCTGTACTGGGTGGCGCTGCACCTGATTTAATCGGCTGCGTCATGTCGGGTGGCGCTACGCTAACCCGGCCTACGAATCGCACCCTCCTGTAGGCCCGGCAAGCAGAGCGCCGCCGGGCAAAACAAACAAAAAGCGGGCACCAGTGCCCGCTTTTTTATGCCTGAATGTCAGTGCCAAATCATCAGGGCGATCAGGCTGACCACCACCAGGCCGCAGAGGGCGCTGGTTAAAACAAAGTGGCGGCGGACCCGCTCACAGCGACGAATAAACTCATCGTCATGATGATCGCGATAGCGTTGGGCGTAGATATACCACACCAGACGCATCTGCTTACTGGGCTGGCCGTGCGAGGTAAAAAAGCCACCGCCATCCACGTACTGATAGAGCAACGGATCGCAACCACGCAGGACAACCAACAGTGCGCGTAGCGATGAGAAGTAACGGGCCATGTTAACCACACAAACGATGCACAAAGCCCAAAACAGCGCGACAGTGCTGACCATATCCCCTCCCCGGCGACTGCCCACGGAAAATAGACTCCAGGGCTGGCGCTCCTCGATTTCCGGCCAATGAGTTCTTTGAAGTGTGTACCAGAAGCCGACGTGGATCACAATTCTACATCCGAGCGGCTTATTTAATAGTGTAGGAGATCTGTTAATTTTTTCGCCACATCATCGATCTATATCAATGTCGTTACCGACATTTTTTGATGATCTAAACCGTGACCCAGCACAATTGACGACGGGTTTAGAGCGTTATAAGGTAGAAATATCTTCTACAATTAGATCCTTAAGGCCGGGCATCCCCCGCGCAATGGTACGCAGGACGCGGGATAGGCCGTAGCGCGAACGTGGCGGCTAAATCCAACGGTCATCGACAACTTATGGAAGGAGTAACTTCATGGCTTACAAACATATCCTTATCGCGGTCGATCTCTCTCCTGAGAGCAAGGTACTGGTAGATAAAGCCGTATCTATGGCACGCCCCTACAATGCAAAAATCTCGCTGATTCATGTCGATGTAAACTATTCCGATCTCTATACCGGACTGATCGACGTTAACCTGGGCGATATGCAAAAGCGTATCTCGGAAGAGACCCACAATGCGCTGGCTGAACTCTCGACTAACGCGGGCTATCCGATTACCGAAACCCTGAGCGGCAGCGGCGATCTGGGCCAGGTGCTGGTCGATGCCATCAAGAAATACGATATGGATCTGGTGGTCTGCGGCCACCATCAGGATTTCTGGAGCAAGCTGATGTCCTCTGCGCGTCAGCTTATCAACACCGTTCACGTTGATATGCTGATTGTTCCGCTGCGCGACGAAGACGACGAGTAGTCTGCGTCAGGCACGTTAAAACGCCTGCCTGTGCAGGCGTTTTTATTTCTCGCCCTTTCGTCCGGCGATCCACGCCTGCACCTCTACCACGAAGGTATCCGGTGCTTTGCGGTACATCTTGCGCGCCAAATCCAGAATCGTATGCTGGCTTAATGCCTCTTCCATACGCTGCTGCGCCATATCCATCACCGAACGTACGCCGCAAATCCCCTCGCAGGCCCACGCTGGCGGCTGTTCGTCAAAAATGACCAACCGCTGGCGAATTTCACGGCAGTCGAAAAGGCGTTTATCGCCATCAATCGCGTTTACGATGTCCAGTACCGTAATGTGCTCGGCAGGCTTTGCCAGCTGGAAGCCGCCCCCCTTGCCTTCACTACTGCGCACAAGACCGGCCTTTGATAGTCGGGTAAAGATTTTGGCGAGATAGTCATAAGGCACGCTTTGTAGATCGGCGATTTCACGCACGCTCATATCGCGGGCATCGCCTTTGCTGTCCACCATACACATCAGGCTATGGATGCCGTACTCAACCCCGGAACTGTAGAATGCCATTCTCTTATCTCAGCTAAAATCAATCTGAGTTATTTTAGCTTTTTCGCCTCTCTCGCGCCAGACAGACAGCATTATCTTCCCTCTTTATAAATTTTAATTAATTTAATATCAAAGAGATAACAAAGAAATTCCGCCCAAAACCGGATGAGAACATCGAATCACATTGCAATCTCTAACTACGACAAATAAAATCCGAGTAAATACATCGTAGTTACCAATGAGATAAACCCAATGCGTAAACAAATTGTGATTGTGGGTGCCGGCTTTGCCGGTATGTGGGCAGCGCTGAGTGCTGCGCGTCTGGCAGATATACATCAGCAGGCCGTTGATATTACTGTCATTGCACCGCAGCCAGAGCTACGCGTACGGCCACGCTTTTATGAGAAGCATGTCCAGACGCTGGTTGCACCGCTGCAGCCGTTATTTGACGTCACCGGGGTGAAATTTCTGCGCGGTACCGTTGAACGGATCCTACCGGGTTCTAAAGAAGTTAGCTGGCAAGATGCGAATGGCGAAAGCCATCTTATCGGCTACGATCGTCTGGTTCTTGCCAGCGGTAGTCACGTTAACCGCGATAGCGTACCGGGCGCCGTAGAGCACGCATTCGACCTTGATCGGCTGGAGAGCGCAGCAGAGCTGGAACTGCACCTGAAAGCGCTCGCTCAACAGCCAGAGAGCGAAACGCGAAACACAGTCGTTGTATGCGGCGGTGGTTTCACAGGGATTGAGATGGCGTTAGAGCTTCCGGGTCGCCTGCGAGAGATCCTGGGCAGTGATGCTAAGACCAGAGTTGTCGTAGTTGAGCGCGGGGCACAGCCGGGCGGGCGCTGGAGCAAAGAGCTGCGTGACGTGATTAGCGAAGCCTCTACCGAGCTGGGTGTAGAGTGGCTCGTTAATGCAGAAGTAGAGAGCGTGGACGCCTCTGGCGTGACGCTGAAAGATGGCCGGACTCTCGCGTCACAGACGGTTATCTGGACGGTTGGCGTACAGGCTAACGGTCTGACTACACAGATTGATGCGCCACGCGATCGTCTGGGACGCCTGCATGTGAATAGTGAACTTCAGGTTGTAGGGCACGACGATATATATGCTACCGGCGATGTGGCCTACGCCGCGACTGATGATAAAGGCAACCACGCGCTGATGACCTGCCAGCACGCCATTCTGCTGGGGAAATTCGCGGGGAACAACGCCGCGGCGAGCCTGCTGAATGTGGCACCGCTGCCGTATCGTCAGGAGACGTACGTTACCTGCCTGGATCTGGGCGCATGGGGCGCGGTGTATACCGAAGGGTGGGATCAACGGGTGAAGCTGACGCGTGAAGAGGCGAAGAAGCTGAAGATGTCGATTGTCAGCGAACTGATTTATCCACCGCTGGCTGAAAAGGCAACGGCGTTTAACATTGCCGATCCGCTGGCGCCGTTTGTTTGAGGTGGCGCTCACCCTGGCCCGCTTTCCGGCCAGGGTGAAGGTAAATTACGCCGGCGTGCCGGGGTAGATATCAAACCGGTGCCCTTTGGTGACCACCGCGTTTTGCGTGGCAACGTCTGCCAGCGGCGGCGCGTAATCAGGGCGCTTCACGACCACGCGCTTCGTTGCCAGCGCGCAGGCAGGCATTAGCAGACCATCGGCATCCAGGTCCGGTCCTACCAGCGACTGAAAGACCCGCATCTCCTTTTTCACCAGCGCACTCTTCTGCTTGTGCGGAAACATCGGATCGAGATAAACCACCTGTGGACGCGGAGAGATATCCGTCAGCGACGTCAGGCTTGAGGCGTGGATCAGCTGCAGGCGCTCCCGCAGCCAGGCACCGATTTCCGCATCGGCATAGCCGCGCGCGAGACCATCTTCCAGCAGCGCCGCCACCACCGGGTTGCGCTCCAGCATCCGCACCCGACAGCCGATGGCGGCCAGCACGAAGGCATCCCGGCCTAATCCTGCTGTAGCATCGACCACATCCGGCAGATAGCTGCCTTTCACGCCTACCGCCTTCGCCACCGCCTCGCCGCGACCCCCGCCAAATTTGCGCCGGTGCGCCATCGCGCCAGAGACAAAATCAACGAAGATACCGCCAAGCTTCGGCTCATCACGCTTGCGCAGCTCAAGGTGCTCCGTCGTCAGTGCCAGCGCCATCGGACTATCTTCGTCATGCTGCAAGCCAAAGCGGGACGCAAGACGCAATAAGGCACCGTCTCCGGTGCCTGTTTCATCTATTAAGCAGATTTTCACGCCGTGCTTAGCCCTTGATGCCGTAATGCGCCAGCATCGCGTCCAGTTGCGGCTCACGACCACGGAAGCGTTTGAACAGCTCCATCGGCTCTTCTGAACCACCACGGGTCAGAATGTGATCGAGGAAGTCCTGCCCGGTTTCGCGGTTGAAGATCCCCTCCTCTTCAAAGCGAGAGTAAGCATCCGCCGCCAGCACGTCGGCCCACAGGTAGCTGTAGTAGCCTGCCGCATAGCCGCCAGCAAAGATATGGCTGAAGGCGTGCGGGAAGCGTCCCCAGTTTGGACCCGGGATGACCGCCACCTGCGTCTTGATTTCGGCCAGGGTTTCGAGGATTTTCGCCCCCTGCTCCGGGCTGAACTCGGCGTGCAGACGGAAGTCGAACAGGCCAAACTCCAGCTGGCGCAGGATAAACAGCGCGGCCTGGTAGTTCTTCGCCGCCAGCATCTTATCCAGCAGGGTTTTCGGCAGCGGCTCGCCGGTCTCGTAGTGGCCGGAGATAAACGCTAGCGCGTCCGGCTCCCAGCACCAGTTCTCCATAAATTGGCTCGGTAGCTCGACGGCATCCCACGGTACACCGCTGATGCCTGCCACGCCCGGCACGGCGATCAGGGTCAGCATATGATGCAGGCCATGACCGAACTCGTGGAACAGGGTGATCACCTCATCGTGGGTGAACAGCGCCGGTTTGCCGCTGACCGGACGGTTGAAGTTACAGGTCAGGTAGGCGACCGGCTTCTGCAGCGAGCCGTCGGCTCTCAGCATCTGCCCAACGCAGTCATCCATCCATGCTCCGCCGCGCTTGTTCTCGCGGGCGTAGAGATCGAGATAGAAGCTGCCGCGCAGTTCGTTGCTTTCGTCATACAGCTCGAAGAAGCGCACGTCCGGATGCCAGACGTCGATATCCTTGCGCTCTTTGGCCGTGATGCCGTAGATGCGCTTAACCACTTCGAACAGGCCGTTAACAGCTTTGTTCTCCGGAAAATAGGGGCGCAGCTGCTCATCGCTGATGCTGTAGAGATGCTGCTTCTGTTTTTCACTGTAGTAAGCGATATCCCACGGCTGCAGCTCTTCTACGCCAAACTCGGCGCGAGCAAAGGCGCGCAGCTGCTCCAGCTCTTTTTCACCCTGCGGACGAGCACGTTTTGCCAGATCCATCAGGAAGTCCAGCACCTGCTGCGGATGCTCGGCCATCTTGGTGGCGAGAGATTTGTGGGCATAATTGTCAAAGCCCAGCAGCTGCGCCAGCTCGTGACGCAGGGCAAGGATCTCCGCCATCACCGGGCTGTTGTCCCACTTGCCGGCGTTCGGTCCCTGGTCGGAGGCGCGAGTGCTGTAGGCACGATAAAGCTCTTCACGCAGGGCCTGGTTATCGCAGTAGGTCATCACCGGCAGATAGCTTGGGATATCGAGGGTCAACAGCCAGCCCTCTTGCTCTTTGGCCTGCGCCTGAGCCTGAGCCTGTGCCAGGGCGCTCTCCGGCATGCCAGACAGCTCGGACTCATCGGTGATCAGTTTACTCCAGCCCATAGTGGCATCGAGCACGTTGTTGCTGTAGGTCGAACCCAGCTCGGAGAGGCGAGCGGCGATTTCGCCGTAGCGTTTCTGTTTCTCTTTCGGCAGGCCGATACCGGACAGTTCAAAATCACGCAGGGCGTTATCCACCGCTTTCATCTGCGCCAGATCCAGCACGGTATAGGCCTCGCCGTCGCGCAGGTTGCGATAGGCCTGGTAGAGCCCCTCATGCTGGCCCACCCAGGTGCTGTATTCAGAGAGCAGCGGCAGCGTCTGCTCGTAGGCTTCACGCAGCTCCGGGCTGTTCTGCACCGAGTTCAGGTGGCTGACCGGCGAGAAGATACGGCCCAGGCGATCGTCCACCTCTGCCAGCGGCTGGCAGAGGTTGTCCCAGGTGTAGGGTGCCCCTTGAGCTACCACGCGCTCTACCGCTTCGCGGCAATCCTCAAGCGCTTTCGTCACGGCGGGAACCACATGCTCAGGTTTAATCTGGGAAAACGGCGGCAAGTCGAAGGGCGTCAGTAATGGATTGGTCATAAGCGCTGTCCTGTAAAAATAATCGCAAGCGCTCGGGCGGCGCTCGTTCCTGTAAGGTCTAGCATGGGGTTTAGTGTAGTTAATTTCAATGCCGTACGTTGCGCTTTTGCGCCCCGGCAACAGCGCCGCTGCGGTAATTTGCCGCAATCTGCGGTAAACTATCGGCTATCTGTTTTTACTTCCCAGGATTGTTCCTTCCATGCTCAGTTATCGCCACAGCTTCCACGCCGGCAACCATGCCGACGTTTTAAAACACACCGTTCAGAGCCTGATCATTGAATCACTGAAAGAGAAGGAGAAACCCTTTCTCTATCTGGATACCCACGCAGGCGCGGGCCGTTATCAGCTGAGCAGCGAACATGCCGAGCGCACCGGCGAGTACCTGGAAGGCATCGCCCGTATCTGGCAGCAGGACGATCTGCCTGCCGAGCTGGAGCCGTACATCAGCGTGGTAAATCACTTTAACCGTAGCGGCCAGCTGCGCTACTACCCTGGCTCGCCGCTGATCGCCCGCCAGCTGCTGCGCGAGCAGGACAGCCTGCAGCTGACCGAGCTGCACCCGAGCGACTTTCCGCTGCTGCGCTCAGAGTTCCAGAAAGATAGCCGCACCCGCGTCGAGCGCGCCGACGGCTACCAGCAGCTGAAGTCCAAGCTGCCCCCGGTGTCACGCCGCGGCCTGATCCTGATCGACCCGCCCTACGAGATTAAAAGCGACTACCAGGCGGTGGTTCAGGGTATCAGCGAAGGCTATAAACGCTTTGCAACCGGCACCTACGCGCTGTGGTATCCGGTGGTGATGCGCGCGCAGATCAAACGCATGTTAAAAGAGCTGGAAGCCACCGGCATCCGCCGTATTTTGCAGATTGAGCTGGCGGTGCGCCCGGATAGCGACCAGCGCGGCATGACCGCATCCGGCATGATTGTTATCAACCCACCGTGGAAGCTGGAGCAGCAGATGAACAGCGTCCTGCCGTGGCTGCACAGCAAGCTGGTTCCGGCCGGCACCGGCCATACGCTGGTAAACTGGGTCGTACCAGAGTAATCACAGCCATCGGTGGAACCTTAAGGGCATCGCGTTACACTCAAAGCAAAAATTCACTAAGGAAACGTTATGACTAAGCACTACGACTACATCGCCATTGGCGGCGGCAGCGGCGGTATTGCGTCTATTAACCGTGCGGCCATGTACGGCCAGAAATGTGCTCTGATTGAAGCGAAAGAGCTGGGCGGAACCTGCGTGAACGTGGGCTGCGTGCCGAAAAAAGTGATGTGGCATGCCTCGCAGATTGCCGAGGCGGTCAACCTCTACGGCCCGGACTACGGCTTTGACGCCACCATCAACAACTTTGACTGGCAGCGCCTGGTTGCCAGCCGCACGGCCTATATTGACCGCATTCACAGCTCCTATGAGAACGTGCTGGGTAAAAATAACGTGGATGTGATCCGCGGTTTTGCCCGCTTTGTCGATGCTAAGACCGTTGAGGTCAACGGCGAGACCCTCACCGCCGACCATATTCTGATCGCCACCGGTGGGCGTCCGAGCTACCCGGATATCCCTGGCGTTGAGCACGGCATCGACTCCGACGGCTTTTTTGAGCTGACCGCCCTGCCGAAACGCGTTGCGGTTGTTGGGGCAGGCTATATCGCCGTTGAGCTGGCAGGCGTGCTGCACGGCCTGGGCGCAGAGACGCACCTGTTCGTGCGTAAGCATGCCCCGCTGCGCAGCTTCGATCCGCTGATCGTCGAGACGCTGGTTGAGACAATCATGGCCGACGGTCCGTCGCTTCATACCAACGCCACGCCGAAAGCCGTGGTGAAAAACAGCGACGGTAGCCTGACGCTGGAGCTGGAGGATGGCCGTAGCGAGACCGTTGACTGCCTGATCTGGGCGATTGGCCGCGAACCCGCCACTGACACCTTCAACCTGGCGGTTACCGGGGTGAAAACCAACGATAAAGGCCACATCATCGTCGATAAGTTCCAGAACACTAACGTTCCAGGAATTTATGCGGTCGGTGATAACACCGGTGCGGTTGAGCTGACGCCGGTTGCGGTGGCGGCAGGCCGTCGTCTTTCAGAGCGTCTGTTCAACAACAAGCCGGACGAGCATCTGGACTACAGCAATATTCCTACCGTGGTCTTTAGCCATCCGCCTATCGGCACCGTCGGCCTGACCGAGCCGCAGGCCCGCGAGCAGTACGGCGACGACCAGGTGAAGGTCTACACCTCCTCCTTTACCGCCATGTACACCGCCGTCACCCTGCACCGCCAGGCGTGCCGAATGAAGCTGGTCTGCGTTGGCCCGGAAGAGAAGATTGTCGGCATTCACGGCATCGGCCAGGGCATGGATGAGATCCTGCAGGGCTTCGCCGTCGCGCTGAAGATGGGCGCAACGAAAAAAGACTTTGATAACACCGTGGCGATCCACCCTACGGCGGCAGAAGAGTTTGTGACGATGCGTTAAGAGTTAAAGAAAGGCTTACTGTCTTTTTAAATAGTATCGTACTATCCGCACGGTTTTTTAAACCCGTGCGGGCATATCTTACATATCGTTTTCAATAACGTAGCCGAAAGATTTAAACCGCGTAATTAATTTATGTAATGATCCAATGCTTCATTGATTGCTATGACAATCACCTTACCGGAAGGAAGCTCAAATCTTTCTGCATGGAAAGGTCGGGCAGTTTGGAACACGGAAATTTTTTGCAAAACATTGATCGTTTACTCGCCAATTTACAAAGTCCATACTTTCCTTGCGTGTTCAATAACAACATGAGGAAAAAGGAAAAATGCCAATACCAGCGTATTTATGGCTGAAGGACGACGGTGGCGCAGACATCAAAGGTTCTGTCGATGTAAAAGACCGTGAGGGCAGTATTGAGATTATCAGCCTATCGCATGGACTCAATCTTCCGGTTGATAGTGCCAGTGGCAAAATTACCGGTACGCGTCAGCACTCATCGATGATGTTTGAGAAGGAGATAGACAGTTCTTCCCCTTACTTCAACCGCGCCGTGGCAACAGGCCAGGCACTGAAAAGCGCGGAGTTTCGTTTCTACCGGATAAATTACTCGGGCCAGGAAGAGTGTTACTACAAAATCATCCTGGAGAACGTGAAGGTGACAAGCGTGAATACAGCTATCCCGAATACTAAACTTTCCAGTTCGCAGATTAACCACGTCGAGCATGTCAGTTTGAATTATGAAAAAATCACTTGGCACTACATGGACGGGAACGTACAGTACGCCGATGCTTGGAACGAGCGTAAGACGGCTTAAAAAATGCGCCGTCAGCGGCGCACTTTTCTGATTATCCCCATTGAGAGCAGATACCCTACCACGGCGAACGCGAAAGAGCTGACCACCCAAGTCAGTACCCATAAATCGTCGAAATTTTCCTGACTAGAGTATCCATATACCCATTGTGCAAAACGCTCAGAGGTGTACAGACTGATAAATTTTTCAGGGTAGATAATGTGCAAGCCGATATAGAACAGTCCGATAAACCAAGCGATTTTCGCCAGCCTACGAGCAAGTGTTATAGCCATTGTTCACGACCTCAATCATGCCGTATGCCTTCAAATCCTTCATGCAGGGCACGTCGATTTGTTGGGTCGCAAGCAGAGCGTTACGCAAGGTACGGAAGTCGGCATTACTCACGAGGGTAATGCAGCCGTCGGAGAGTACGCCGGGATGGAGGCGGAAGTGTTGGCGCTTAACACCTTCGGTCCAGAGCGTATCATCAATGTTCCAGTCGTTCGGGTACAGCGCAAACCATTCATCGCGTCTGAACTCTGCGCCGCTGTTAAATTTGTTGTACGTGTCTTTTATGTAAGCAATACCCTTTGAAATACTTCCACCACCTCCGCGGCTCACAATCCAGTATCGTCCTTCCGGCAATGGGCCATCACCGGCAGCAGTTCCTGAAAACTTGCCGCATCCTCCCCGATTTTTATAAGCGCCGTTGCCCGAGAACGCCATAAACGTACCAACACCGGGAAAGGATAGCGGCGCAATATTCGCACCATTTAAAAGCATTGTTCCGTTAAGAGCCATTCGCTAATCCCTCATTATTTTGTGGGTTTAGTTTACAAGGCATGTGACCATTTTTTAACAAACAAAACGTAATTGATTATTAAGGAGTCGGTTTAGGAAACGGTGACTCTCTACGTTAAGAGTATTTATTAATCACGGCGGGTGCCTAACTCACGCTTCAAATGACTCGTTAACAGGTCTCATAAGGGCTACAATAGAGACTAGTTAACCAGTCTCGAAGAGGTTTCTACCATGCCACATGCTATTTTGAGTGATACCAGCGCCAGCGTCAGCGAACTAAAAAAAAACCCAATGGCAACGGTGAGTGCTGGCGAGGGGTTTCCAGTCGCGATCCTTAACCGCAACCAGCCAGCGTTCTACTGTGTTCCTGCGGAGCTGTATGAAAAAATGCTAGATGCCCTGGACGATCACGAGTTAGTGAAGCTAGTAAACGAACGCAGCAGTCAGCCGCTTGTCGATATAGATCTGGACAGCTACCTATGACCTATAGCGTCAAATTCAGGGAAGATGCACAGAAGGAGTGGCTAAAGCTAGACAGATCGCTCCAGCAACAATTCGCAAAAAAGCTGAAGAAATGCTGTGAAAACCCTCATATTCCTTCAGCAAAGCTGAACGGTTTAAAAGATTGCTACAAGATCAAACTACGGGCCTCAGGCTTTCGTCTGGTTTATCAGGTCCTTGATGAGGTTTTGATTATTGTTGTTGTAGCCATAGGGAAACGTGAACGCAGCAACGTTTATAACCTGGCCAGCGCGAGAATGAAGTAAACCTGTTTACGGAGCAGTGAAACCTCTTTCTTGCTCCCGAGGCCCGGAGTATGATCTCAGTTACAACAATAGGGTTACAGCTCAGGGGAAAGCGATGGACTACCGTTGGTTAAACGCTCTGCATATTATGGCGGGCGTGATTTGGCTGGGCGGCATTTTTGTGATGGCAGTGATTATCGTGGCCTGGTCGCAGAGCCGCAGCGCGGTGGCAAAAGGGGGGAGCGATCCCTTGCTGGAGTATGCGCGCCGCTGGAACCGATTCGTCACTTCACCCGCAATGATCCTGCTGTGGGCTTTTGGTATCGCGCTGATTGTAAAGGGCGACTGGCTGCTGCCGCTCTGGTTAGGTATTAAGCTGGCGGTACTAGTATTCCTTTCGGCGGTTCACGGCATGCTGTCGGCCTCGCTGCGCAGGTTAGCGACGGGCGAGACATCCTCAGCCCCACTGCTGGCGCGTAATGCCGCATGGCTCACCGTCGTGGCCGTTATCATCGTGGTGGCTTTAGCGGTGGTTAAGCCTTTTAGCGGTTAAAAAATTATCTTGATTGCTCTGAAAATGCAGTTTGTTTAGGCAGGCTGCAATGTCACGATTTTGTAATAAAAAACAAAAAGTTAAACCGATTTGCTTTACAAATTAGTGCTTATAATTGTGATCTTGCGCACAGTTTGTACTTCATTCCCAATGCCAAATGACTAAACTTTAATCTTATAAAACAACCGGGAAAACACCCGACTCTTTTTACGACGCCATCCGGAGGTCGCCACTCTATGTTCAACCAGAAACTACAGCTTGCTGATTCTGTCGAATTCGAGATCGAGGAGAAGATCCGCTACGAGACCGATCCTTGCGAATTAAAACTGGATGAAATGATCGAGGCGGAACCGGAACCGGAGATGATCGAGGGGCTGCCCGCATCTGACGCGCTGACCCCCGCCGATCGTTATCTGGAACTCTTCGAGCAGGTACAGTCGTCGGGCCTCTTTGCCGACAGCAAGACCTTTCCTGACTGTGCGCCGAGAATGGATCCGCTCGATATCCTTATCCGCTATCGTCGTATCAAACGCAGACCTGACTTTGACCTGCGCCAGTTTGTCTCACGGCATTTCTGGCTCCCGCAGCAAATAGACAGTCAGTATGTCTCTAATCCAGAAAACTCGCTGAAGGAGCATATCGACCAGCTGTGGCCAGTGCTGACCCGCGAGCCGCAGGATCATATTCCCTGGTCGTCGCTGCTGGCGCTGCCGCAGGCCTATATTGTGCCCGGCGGACGATTCAGTGAGACCTACTACTGGGACTCCTACTTTACCATGCTGGGGCTGGCCGAAAGCGGCCGTAACGATCTGCTGAAGTGTATGGCGGATAACTTTGCATGGATGATTGAAAAATATGGGCACATCCCAAACGGCAACCGAACCTACTATCTGAGCCGCTCTCAGCCGCCGGTGTTCGCGCTGATGGTGGAGCTGTTCGAAGAGGACGGCGTGCGCGGTGCGCGGCGCTACTATGAGCACCTGCTGATGGAGTACGCCTTCTGGATGGATGGCGCTGAATCGCTGAACCTTAACCAGGCCTATCGTCATGCCGTGCGTATGCCTGATGGCTCTCTGCTCAACCGCTACTGGGACGATCGCGATACGCCCCGAGATGAGTCATGGATCGAAGACGTGGAAACCGCGAAGCATTCGGGCCGTCCACCAAACGAGGTCTACCGCGATCTGCGCGCCGGGGCGGAGTCCGGCTGGGACTACTCTTCCCGCTGGCTGCGGGACACGCAGCGTCTGGCCAGTATCCGGACGACGCAGTTTATCCCTATCGATCTGAACGCTTTCCTGTTCAAGCTCGAGAGCACCATCGCTAATCTCTCTGGCCTGAAGGGCGATCGCGAAGGCGAGGCGATGTTCCGCCAGCGCGCCAGCGATCGCCGGGCAGCGGTGAACCGCTACCTGTGGGATGAGGAGAAAGGCTGCTACCGCGACTATGACTGGCGGCGCGGCGAGCAGGCTCTCTTCTCAGCAGCGAGCATCGTGCCGCTCTACGTTGGTATGGTCACCCATGAGCAGGCCGATCGGATAGCCGTGGCGGTACGTGAACGCCTGTTGACGCCGGGCGGCATGATGGCCACCGAGTATGAGACCGGTGAGCAGTGGGATAAACCTAACGGCTGGGCACCGCTGCAGTGGATGGCTATCCAGGGCTTTAAGCTCTATGGTAACGATGCGCTGGGGGATGAAATTGCCCATAGCTGGCTTCATACTGTTAACGTTTTCTATCAGCAGCACTACAAGCTGATTGAGAAGTACCATATCGCAGGCGGTACGCCGCGCGAGGGTGGCGGCGGTGAGTATCCGTTGCAGGACGGTTTTGGCTGGACCAACGGTGTAGCACGTCGCCTGATCGGGCTTTACGGGGAGCCGTAGCGCCCCCCTGTTTATCAACGCATAGCCCGTTAGCGGATAACGTTATAGATCGCAGTCTGGATTGCCAGCCACTGGCGGGTGCTCTCATCAGGCTGCGCTTTATGCCGTATTTTTGCCTGCTCGGTTTCATAGCGCTGTCGCTCTACCACGGGTGGACTGGTGCAGAAGGCGTGCAGGTAATCTTTCCGTTGCCCGGTAAGCTTTTCCCCGTTTAACATGGCGTGACCGAGCGTAGTCGTAAAGCGACGGCAGGGCCGTGGTTCATCCATCTGTAGCTTATAGCGCAGCAGCAGAGTCAGCACCTCGTCATTCCCCACCGAAAGCGCCTGCTCGGTCCAGGAGAGCTTCCAGTCCATTCCCCCTTTCAGGAACAGCTGTGCGACACGGGTATCGTTACGATCAATCGCCGAGCGAAGGTTGCTCTCATCCCAGGTGATGCCCATTCGCGTGAGCTGCATGCGTGAGGTCGGCGTAGTATGTTCGTTTTCCGTATCGGTTAATATCTGCGTCTGGGCCGGAGGCTCGCTTACCGCCCGTGCGGGTGGGGTGCTGTTTATCATTATGAAGCCGCCCCCCATCATCATCAGCACCATCACGCCAACCGCACCCCAGAGAATGCCTGAGACCAGGCGAATACGCTGCTCCGGCGTGCGGACGGCACGGCGCTCGGGTCGCTCAATGTCTTCACCTACTTCGAAAATATCCCCTCCCGCCCCGGCCTTTTTAACCGTTCGCGCTTTAAACGCATTCAGTTCGTCCACGTCGGTAGTCAACAAGCTGGCCGGGTTAACGGTGGTGCGGCCCTCATTGAAGGCGCGTTGCACCGGTGTGGCGAGCTGCGGATAGTAGGTGTCCAGCAGAGTAAGCTGGATGGCAGAGAGGGGTTTCTGTGCGGTAAGGGTGTTGCGGATCTGGCGAATATCATCAAGAAAGGTTTGCAAGGTCTTGCGCGGATCAGCAAACAGCGTCAGTAGCGAACTGTCGTTAAACAGCGGAGCGTAGTGGCGAGAGAACTCTTTTTTATCCACCAGCATCAGCGCCAGCTCGCTAAACAGCATTCCGCTGAGCACGTCGTTACGCTCTCCTAGCTTTAACCAACGGCGCACGCGATCCTGGCCAAACTGGGTTTTTAGATGGTTACGCAGCTTGATGCCGTCCGGCCAGGCAGCATAGACCAGCCCGCTCATCATCTGCTCCAGGGCGCGAAGCTGAGCCAGCCCCTTGAGCTGCGCTTCGCCGTTTACCGTCTCCGTTGAGGTAGGATAGGTCAGCAGAGGCTGCTGCAGGCGGAGATGCTCCAGGGCAGCGACAAAGCGCAGCGCGGCAATCAGCTGGTTTTCGCTAACGTCCTGGCCGCTTTCATACTGCGGAACCAGCTGCTGAAGGTGGCGCAGCTGCATGGTGAACTGCGTAAGCTCGGCGTCGTTGAGCTTTAGTCGCTGTGCTACCGCACCCCAGCCGCCGAGGCCCAGACGAGCGTTTTCCAACTGCTCCAGAAACCAGCGCGGATCTTTACCTTCGCTAACGCGAACGTCCAGCAGTAACAAAATTTCAATAGACGCCTGGCGAATAATTCCGATGCAGGTTTCGAATTGTTCGCGGTTCCTGAGCGATGTGCTGTATGTCATTATTTTCCCTTAACCACAATTAACGAAAGTTAATGCCAGCCGTCTACGCAGCTTATTTTATCTTAGATTCCAGTTAGTTAGATAATAGGCCACTTTAAATTAAATATCAGTGATGCAGGTAATAAAAGACGAAGTGAAATAAAACAGAGCATTCCTTATCCACAGCGGAATTTCCTATGCCAGGCTTAGTACAGAGGTATCTGAGGCACATGCGAAAGGAGTATCTATGAAGAAAATGTTACTTGCCGCCACGGTGGCCGCCCTATTCACCCTCCCGGCACTGGCCGAAGACTCCCCAGGGCTGAATACGGATAAAGCACCACCGCCGCCACATAAGCTCGACGATGGCTATCGCGGCATTGAAGATGCCCGGACCATGAACATTAAACAGGCGCTGGAGCTGCACGACGGTGGTTCCGTCTCGCTACGCGGGAACCTGATCGCTAAAAAAGGTAACGATATCTACACCTTCCGCGACAAAACGGGTGAGATTGACGTCTATATTCCGATGGCGGTTTTTGCCGAGCGCGATGTTAGCCCGGATCAGCTGGTAGGCATCAGCGGCTCGCTGGACAAGAAACAGAAGCCGCCGCGGATCAAAGTACACCATTTCCAGAAAGAGTAACCCGCTTTGTAGGCCGGGCCAGCGCTAGCGCCGCCCGGCGTTTTTATCTCTATAAGAACATCCCGCCCGAGACCTCAACGCGCTGGGCATTCATCCATGCCAGCTCATCGCTCAGCAGCGCCGCTATCGCGTTGCCGATATCATCCGGTAGGCCAGTGCGTCCCAGCGCCGTTTGCGAGGCGACAAACTGGTTGAGCTGCGCGTCATCACGTACCCGTCCGCCGCCAAAATCGGTTTCAATAGCGCCGGGTGCAATGATATTTACCGAGATACCCCGCGCGCCCAGCTCTTTTGCCTGATAGCGGGTTAACACCTCCATTGCCCCTTTCATCGCCGCATAGGCCGCATAGCCTGGCAGAGCAAAGCGTGCCAGCCCACTTGAGACGTTCAGGATCCGTCCGCCATTTTTAATCAGCGGCAGCAGATGTTGGGTAAGAAAGAACGGCCCCTTAAAATGGATGTTCACCAGCTGGTCAAACTGTGCCTCGGTGGTCTCAGCAAAGGATGCGTTCAGGCCGATTCCGGCATTGTTTATTAAATAATCAAAGGTGTCGCGCTGCCAGGTCTGTTTCAGGCAATCCTGCACCTGTCTGGCCACGTTTTCGAAGCTAGCGCTATCGCCGACGTCGAGCTGCAACGCCACAGCCTTCGCGCCTTTCAGCTCAATTTCACGTACCACGTCCAGAGCATCTTCCTGACGACTATTCCACGTCAGAATAATGTCCACGCCTTTTTCAGCCAGCTTCAATGCGGCATTTTTTCCCAATCCACGGCTGCCGCCAGTCACTAATGCAATACGATGCGTCATAAGAAACCTCATTTCTGATGGTGGATGATTGAGAAAGAGCTTATTAGGTGGTAGATAAACAATAAAGCCTGGCGAATACGCTTCACTGTTTCATTCATAACAACAATAGGTGGCAGGGATGGATAAAATTTACGCAATGCAGCTTTTCGTCCGCGTCGCAGAGCTGGCAAGCTTTTCTCGCGCCGCCGACTCCCTTGGCGTGCCGAAAGGGAGCGTATCGCGCCAGGTTCAGACTCTGGAGAACCACCTCGGTACGCAACTGCTGCACCGGACCACGCGCCGGGTTCAGCTCACCCAGGACGGTATGGTTTATTACGAGCGCGCTAAAGATCTGCTCTCTAATCTTGACGAGCTGGACGGTCTGTTTATCCACGATCCCGCCAGCATCAGCGGCAAGCTGCGGGTGGACATGCCCGTGGGCGTGGCGCGCAATCTGGTCATCCCACGCCTGCCCGCCTTTGTGCAGCAGTATCCCGGCATTGAGATAGAACTCAGCAGCAGCGACCGGCTGGTGGATGTGATCCGCGAAGGCTTTGACTGCGTGGTACGCGTTGGCACGCTGAAAGATTCCGGGCTGATCGCCCGCTCGCTGGGTAAACTGGCGGTGGTCAACTGCGCCAGCCCCGGCTATCTCGAACGTTTTGGCTACCCGGAGACGCTGGAGGATCTCTCCTCTCACGCAGTGGTGCATTACGCTGTTCACCTTGGCACGCGGCCGCAGGGCTTTGAGCTTTACCAGGATAACACCACGCGCTGGATCAAGACCGGTGGCATTCTGACGGTCAACAGCACCGAGACCTATCATGCAGCGTGCCTGGCGGGGCTGGGGATTATCCAGGTGCCGCGTACCGGCGTGCGTGATGCTCTGCGCCAGGGCACGCTGGTGGAGATCCTGCCCCAGTACCGCGCCGAGCCGATGCCGGTCTCGCTGATCTATCCCCATCGCCGCAACCTCTCCCGGCGGATACACCTGTTTATGGAGTGGCTGGCAAGCGTGATGAAGGATTACGTCGATTCACCCGCTTAGGTGATGAGGGTCTATAATTTGCGGTACATCACGCTAAGCAGAGAAGGAAGCCGTACTGATGACCCCGGAAAATAGCGCCAAGCGACCTGTCCCGCACCTGGACTACGAGCCTGTTAAAAAGGTCGATACTACCGATAAGCCTGAGTCTGAGTCAGAGCCGCTGCTGAGCGGTAAGGCAGAGGGCGTGGTGGAGACGGTCACCGAAGCGGCGGAGAAGATCCAGCGCCGGCCGATGATTGCGCATCTGATCCGCGCGACGGAGCGCTTCAATGACCGGATGGGCAACCAGTTTGGGGCAGCCATCACCTACTTCTCGTTCCTGTCGATGATCCCCATTCTGATGGTGTCGTTTGCCGCAGCGGGTTTTGTGCTGGTCTCCCACCCCACCCTGCTGCAGGATATCTTCAATAAGATCCTGCTCAACGTCAGCGACCGCACCCTGGCCGATACCCTGCGCAATACGATAAAAACTGCCGTAGAGCAGCGTACTACCGTAGGTATTGTCGGTCTGGCCGTCGCGCTCTACTCGGGTATTAACTGGATGGGCAACCTGCGCGAGGCGATCCGCGCCCAGTCCCGGGACGAGTGGGAGCGTACGCCCCAGGACAGTGAGAAGATCTGGGTAAAATATTTCCGCGACTTTATCTCCCTGATTGGCCTGCTGGTGGCGCTGGTGATCACCCTCTCCATCACCTCTATCGCCGGTGCGGCGCAGGAGATGATTATCTCTGCACTCTATCTGGACTACATCGGCTGGCTTAAACCGGTCTGGCATCTGATTGGCCTGGCGATCTCTATCTGCGCTAACTTCCTGCTCTTCTTCTGGATCTTCTGGCGCCTGCCGCGCCACCGCCCACGCAAGAAGGCATTGATTCGCGGGACGCTGATTGCCGCCGTCGGCTTTGAGGTGATTAAGCTCATCATGACCTGGACCCTGCCTTCGCTGGTAACCTCCCCGTCAGGTGCGGCGTTTGGTTCGGTGCTCGGTATTATGGCCTTCTTCTACTTCTTCGCCCGTCTGACGCTGTTCTGCGCAGCGTGGATCGCCACCGCGCAGTATAAAGACGACGTGAAAATGCCAGGCAAAGAGACCCTTTAACCACACTACTGGGCTGAATCAAAAAGCAAAGTTTCGGCCCAATTCCTCATTTCAGCATTAAAAACCAGTCCGTAACTTTTATTTAACCAAAAACTGGTTTTTAATGCTGATATTCAATTTCTGTGAAGCATTTCATAGATGCGAAAACTCAGGCACGAAAATTATTCACTTTTTGCCGTTTTTATCGCCACCTGCCCGTCTTGTTACAGATTGAAATGTCGCTTTTGCTGTGCGTAATATGGCCCTTCGTTCGCCCAAAATAAGAAAATTCTATGCAAGCTACCGCCACAACGCTCAATCACGAACAGGAAAGCCCTCCGGTCAACTCGCGTAATAAAGTTGTCATCGCCTCGCTCATTGGTACGGCGATTGAGTTTTTCGACTTCTATATTTACGCCACCGCAGCGGTCATCGTCTTTCCGCACATCTTCTTCCCGCAAGGGGATCCGACGGCTGCTACGCTACAGTCGCTGGCGACCTTCGCCATCGCCTTTGTGGCGCGTCCGATCGGCTCTGCGGTGTTTGGTCACTTTGGCGATCGCGTCGGGCGTAAAGCCACGCTGGTGGCATCCCTGCTGACGATGGGGATCTCTACCGTGCTGATCGGCCTGCTGCCGAGCTACGCTACCATCGGTATCTTTGCTCCCCTGCTGCTGGCGCTGGCGCGCTTTGGCCAGGGTCTGGGCCTTGGCGGTGAGTGGGGCGGCGCGGCGCTGCTGGCCACCGAAAACGCCCCGGCCCGCAAGCGTGCGCTCTACGGCTCCTTCCCGCAGCTCGGCGCGCCGATCGGCTTCTTCTTTGCCAACGGTACCTTCCTGCTGCTCTCCTGGCTGCTGACCGACGAGCAGTTTATGGCGTGGGGCTGGCGCGTGCCGTTTATCTTCTCCGCCGTACTGGTGCTGATCGGCCTCTACGTTCGCGTCTCTCTGCATGAGTCGCCGGTATTTGCCAAAGTCGCCGCCGCCAAGAAGCAGGTGAAGATCCCGCTGGGGACGCTGCTGACCAAGCACATGCGCGTCACCGTGCTCGGGACCTTTATCATGCTGGCGACCTACACGCTGTTCTACATTATGACCGTCTACTCCATGACCTACAGCACGGCACCTGCGCCGGTGGGCCTTGGATTACCGCGTAATGAAGTGCTGTGGATGCTGATGCTGGCGGTCATTGGCTTTGGCGTGATGGTGCCGATTGCTGGCCTGCTGGCGGACGCCTACGGCCGTCGCAAGAGCATGATCGTGATCACCTCGCTGATCATTATCTTTGCGCTGTTTGTCTTCCCGCCGCTGCTGGGCTCAGGTAGCCCGGCGATGGTAATGGCCTATCTGCTGATTGGTCTGAGCCTGATGGGACTGACCTTTGGTCCGATGGGTGCGCTGCTGCCGGAGCTGTTCCCGACCGAAGTACGCTACACCGGCGCATCGTTCTCCTATAACGTCTCGTCCATTCTGGGTGCATCGGTGGCGCCGTACATTGCCGCCTGGCTGACCGCCAACTACGGCCTGTTCTACGTCGGCGTCTACCTGGCGGCGATGGCAGCCCTGACGCTGATCGCCCTGGTGCTGACCCACGAAACCAAAAACCAGTCTCTTTAAGCATAAAAAAGCCCGGTAGCGTAAGCGCCGCCGGGCGTAGCATCATACGTTCCGGAATCGCCGGGTGGCGGCTACGCCTTACCCGGCCTACGTGGAGTGCGGTGCAGTTTCTCAGAACCGCCAGTTCAGGCTCACCACAAATACCGAAGGGAAAATGATCCCTGATTCCACACCAAAATGATTGGTAAAATTATACTGAACCGCATGATAGATATAGGGTGCAAAACCCACTCCGGTGATATTTTTAAAGGAGTGATAGATGCCCTCATCACCGCATTTGCTGAACTCATCAAAAAAGAATTCGCCGGTATAACCGTAAATACCCTTAAAAACAATGTTACCCTTTTCCGCCCAATCTTTTCTGACGCCAAGAGAGAGGCAACGATCCCCGTAGCTGTTTCTCATTGTCCCGACGAGCAAACTGTAATCAGGATGGTCAGGGAGTTTTTTTTCAACCGAATAAAATTCATTATCAAACTTCTCCGTGTATTGACCATGATTCCCAAGCAGATGGTAGACAAATGAGCCAGTGTTAAAAGAGATGGTATGGTCGGCCTGCGTGCAAGTAGTGGCCAACAGGAAAGTCGCTGCAGAAATGTTAAAATAGCTAAGGCGTGAAGGCATTGTGACGCAATATCTGAAGTGATGTAATACTGTATTAGCGTAGCAGATAGAGAGTTATCCAATCCAGCCCGGTGTGCGCGAGCGCCACCGGGCTTTTTTATCCTGCTTTCCTGCTTACTTCTTCATTTGAGACAAGATGTTCCGGCACTGATTCTCCTGTCCTTCCGACGGAGAGATGAGCGCCAGCAGCGCTGCGGCCGGGGTCACCAGCGTCGCCAGCGCTGCCGCTACCGCACCGCGGGCGATCAGCGGGCCGGCCTTCACGCCCGCCTGTGGATCCTTGAAGCTACCACGCACGTAGAGCGGCGAGCGCAGGGTCACGATACGGATCCCCTTGCTCTCCGGGTTGATGGTGAGATCGAGCTGCTCCGAGGCAAAGCTGGCGGTCCCGGTGACGTTAATGATCGCGTTCTCGGTATCGAAGGCGAAGATCTGCGGACGTGCCACACCGTTGACCAGGTTCAGGTTGGCGGCGGCGCAGTTTACGCGCACCTCATCGTCACCGAAAATCTGTCCGACGATAAAGTTCCCGACGTTAAGACCGAGGATCTCCATCAGGTTACGGCTGACCACGCCATCGTTCATCAGCAGTTTCAAATTGCCGTTGCTTGTGCCAAGCAGCGCGGCTATGGAGTTACCCGTGCCGCGGAAATCCGCATCGCCGTTCATCTCACCGATGGTTTTCTGCATCAGCTCCACGTCCGGCATCAGCTCTTTCAGCTTCAGACGACGGGCCTGGATATCCGCCCGCCCCTGCATCGGCTTCTTATCCCCCTCAAGGTGGATATTGGAAGAGATGGTGCCCCCCGCCAGGCCAAACTTCAGCGGCTGGAGGCGCAGGTCGGCGTTTTTCAGGATGATATGGGTCGAGAGGTCGCTGATCGGCAGAGAGCTACCGTGCTCAATACGCCGCCCCTTAAAGCGCACGTCGGCATCCATCGTATCCCACTTATCGGTTTCGAAACGATCGTAGGGCAGCACTTTGCCTGCGGGCTGATTGGTCTTCTCGCCCTTCTTCTCTTCAGAACGTTTCGACTTCTCAGCCCCTTTTCCAGAGTCGACACCGATCAGCGGGCCTAAATCCGCCAGACGCAGCTGGCGCGACTCGAGATCGCCTTCCAATTTGGGCCGAGGCTTACCGGTGGTATAGGTCAGAGAGCCATGAATATCGCTGTCGCCGATGCGGCCGTTAAAGCCTCGGTAGTCATAGACAGAGCTCTTTTCAGCGTCGATTTTTGCCACCAGCCGTCCGTCGGTCTCAAACGGTGGCGTATCCGGCAGCAGTACGCCGGTCAGATCGTACAGCTCACCCAGCGAGTTACCGGCAAACTTCAGCTTAAGGTCGACCCCGCCCATCTTCATCGGGTCGCTCACCGTGCCGGAGAAGGCCACGCGGGTATTACCGGAGCGGAAATCAGCCTGCACCGGGAACGGCGTGCCTTCACTGCGCAGCGCCAGCATGCCGCCAATTTTACCCGTGCCGGTCACCTGCTGGCCGTTGTAGCGCCCCTGCGCCTTGAGGCCAAACACGTAGTCGCCAACCTTGGCACTCTTCTCTTTGCTGCTGCCGGTCACTTCGCTAAACGGCAGCGGCTTGCCAAGCGGGTCGATCAGGATCTCAACGTCGGCCTTGCTGACCTTATCATCGACCGCTACACGGCCCTGATCGAAAAGTATATTGTCGAGGCGGAAGGACCAGGCCGAAGGCGGCGCATCCTCATCTTTCGGTTCATCGCTGCCCGCCAGGTTGAAGGTCCAGTTGTTGGTTTTTTCCGACAGGCGGATCAGACGGGCGTCCGGCTTCTCAAATTTCACCCACGGTAGGTACACGGTTTTGGTCAGCAGCGCCAGCGGTGCCAGCGTCGCCTCTACCCGTGGCAGGTGTACCATCGTGATCTCAGGGATATCAGGCGGGTTGCCAAGGACTACATCCTCGGCATGCACGTGCGGCCACGGCACCCAGCTGCGCCAGCCGGTCTCCTGCTTCTGTCGCTCCCAGACAACGCCTAAATCGCCGCGTATCGCAAAGGGACGATTCAGCTCGGTGGAGACCTTCTCATTGATAGTGGGTTTAAGCCGGTTCCAGTCAAACGTCGCGATAATGATGATAGCCACCACGATCAGCAACAAAAGCGTTCCCAAGACGGCAATGATTGCCTTGCTTGTTCTTGTCATGCTTGCATCCTTCCATTCTTGCCTTGCCTGTCATAAAGATAGCTGAGCCTGAGGGAAAGGAGTGCAACCTGATGTTATAGAGCGAGAATAACGCTTTCGAGGTTTGCCAGCGGTGCGGGACGAGAGAGGAAATAACCCTGTGCGGCAAAGGCCGGTGACGCCTGCACATCGCGCCACTCCTCCACCGTCTCCACACCCTCAACAATGACGCCCTGGCAGTAACGGTTCATCAGCTGTAGCAGCAGCGTGAAGAGGTTGCGCCCTTCCGGCGTTTTGCGCAGCATGATAAACAGCTCACGGGCCACTTTGATGTAGTCGTAGCGTACTTCGCTCAGCGCAGAGAAGTTCGCCATCCCAGTCCCAAAGTCGTCCAGCCACAGCGGGCCAATTTCACAGATCGAGGCGAAGGAGGAGTCCTCCGGCAGGCGAATATGCTCAACCAGCTCGAAGCGCAGCCACGACAGCGTCTCGACCAGCGCCATCATTTTTGGGTTTTGCCGCATCGATAGCAGCGTCGGGCCATCAACGTTAACCGACGCGAGCACGTTATTCTTCACAAAGAAGTCACTTTGCAGGGCAAGCAGGTTAATCTGCTCCAGCATGACGTCCAGACGCTGACGGACCGCCACCTCTGCAAAGTAGCGGTCGGGCGCAATACGCTGCGAGGGATTATCCGGGTGCGTAACGATCGTTAATACTTCGATTGCCATCAGGCTGCCATCTACGCGATAGATGGGCTGGTAAGTGTAGGCACGTTCACATTGCAGCCAGTAGCGTCGCTCTTCCAGGCTTTCGATGCTCGCCTCCGGAATGCTTAGCCGCTGGATAACCTGCTTCAACTTCATTGTCAGATGTCCTGTAATAGAGTGAGTGACCTGGCGGAACTCGTCTAGGAGTTATCGGCGCGGCGGGTGAGAACTTTATGTTCAAACAGAGAGCAAAATTAAATTCTGCTAAGGGAATCTGCACTTAACACGCGTTAGCTCAAAAAAATATTGGAACGTTGTTTTAATATGATTGACCACGCAGCACGCGCAACGCACACTACTCCCAATATTTATCCGACTCAGGTTGATGACTATGTCCAGGAAAATTGCCGTCATTGGCGAATGCATGATTGAGCTGTCACAGAAAGGCACAGAGGTAAACCGTGGCTTTGGTGGCGATACCTTAAATACCTCCGTTTATGTTGCCCGCCAGGTCGATCCGGCTGCGCTGACGGTACACTATGTTACGGCGCTGGGGACGGATAATTTTAGCCAGCAGATGCTGGATGCCTGGCAGAACGAAAGCGTCGATACCTCCCTTACCCAATGCATGGAGAACCGCCTGCCGGGGCTCTACTACATCGAAACCGATAGCACCGGCGAGCGCACCTTCTACTACTGGCGTAACGAGGCCGCAGCCAAATTCTGGCTGGAGAGCGAGCAGGCCGCCGCCATCTGCGAAGAGCTGGCTACCTTTGACTATCTCTACCTGAGCGGTATCAGCCTGGCGATCTTAAGCCCGGCCAGCCGCGACAAGCTGCTCTCCCTGCTGCGCGAGTGCCGCGCCAACGGCGGCAAGGTGATTTTCGATAACAACTACCGTCCACGCCTGTGGGCCAGCAAAGAGGAGACCCAGCAGGTCTACCAGCAGATGCTGGCCTGCACCGATATCGCCTTCCTGACCCTGGACGACGAGGATGCGCTGTGGGGCGAGAAGCCGGTAGAAGAGGTGATTGCTCGTACCCAGGCCGCTGGCGTGAGCGAAGTAGTGGTGAAGCGCGGGGCGGACTCCTGCCTGGTGGCGATTGCTGGCGACGCGGTGATTGACGTGCCGGCGGTGAAGCTGCCGAAAGAGAAGGTGATCGATACCACCGCGGCGGGTGACTCCTTCAGCGCGGGCTACCTGGCCGTACGTCTGACTGGCGGCGATGCCGAGGCGGCGGCGCAGCGCGGTCACCTGACCGCCAGCACCGTGATCCAGTATCGTG
Organism: Pseudescherichia sp.; assembly: GCF_032052675.1. Classification (NCBI taxonomy): domain Bacteria; kingdom Pseudomonadati; phylum Pseudomonadota; class Gammaproteobacteria; order Enterobacterales; family Enterobacteriaceae; genus Pseudescherichia; species Pseudescherichia sp. The sequence goes on along the minus strand of NZ_DAMBWA010000003.1, from coordinate 259,135 downwards.
GGGCGATTATTCCCCGCGGGGCAATGCCGAACTGATCGTCCGGCTTTCCGGCCCCTGCCGCTGGCAGCGGGCCGGGTGAACCGCACGGCTACTGCTGAACGGGCGGAATATCCGTCACGTCCTGATGCACATCATCACTGGCAGGCACAAGGGCTGACGTTTCGGCACTCATCACCTGATCCCAGGTGGCCTGCAGCTCCTTCATATTAAACTCCGGCTCGCCTTTCGGCTGCAGCAGCACCAGCGACTGATCCTGGGTCAGCTGCTGACGCAGGCTCTGGTTCAGCATCTCGGTCGTCAGGCCGTTCAGGAAGTCCTGGCGCAGCCTCTGGTACTGCTCAGGAGCAATATCTACCACCTGATTTTGCAGAGAGCGCATACGCTGGCTGATCAGCACGTCGGTATCGGTGCGGGCATAGGTCGTGAAGAGCCTCTGCAGCTCCAGCTTCTTCTGGGCAATCAGGGCGTTAAACTCATCCTCTGACAGACCGCTGTCGCGCACCTTTTTCAGCTCGCGGGCAATCATCGCCAGATTGGCGTTGAGCTTATCGGGCGCAGAATCGACGTTAATGGCGCACTGCGCACGCTGGAACAGCACCCGGCAGTCGAAGCCGAGGCCAATATCTTTAGCGTTGTTTTTAGTCAGGGTCTGCTGGAGATGCCAGAACAGCGCCTCGCGGGCGACATCTGCCCGCCAGTAGCGCTCCAGCGCGGCGGATTCACGAATCGGCTGCCACGGCACGTCCCACATCAGCGAGAGCCTGTCCTGGCGTACGGAGTCGGTCATGATGCTCACCGGCTCGCGCGGTAGCGGAGAGAGCGTTGGCACCGGGGCTGGCGTCTCCCGTTTTCCCTTTAGATCGCCAAAGGTTTTATTGATCTGCTCGCCAACGGCGCGGCTATCGATATTACCGACCACAATCAGCGTCATCGCGTCCGGGGTATACCACTTCTGATAAAAGGCCTTCAGCTGGGCCGCATCCACCGGTTTCTTTAGCGGTGCCGCGGGATCGTGTCCCAGCAAGCTCGACCCTTTCAGGCGGTAGCGCCACCAGTTATCTTTAGTCTCTGGCGGCCAGGTTGCTACCATATCATCGCTGCCCAGAGCGTGGTTGACCGTCTCCGGCGTCACGGTAAGCTTGCCAGTAATATCAGAGAGATAGACCAGCGCCTCTTTCAGCAGGTCGCTGCGATTATTGGGTAAGCTGAGACTAAACAGCGTGTAGTCGTAGGAGACCAGCGCCGGGGGCAGAGGGCGCTTGGGATCGATGCCCTGCTGCCAGAGCGAGCGCACCTGCGCGGGCTGAAGGCTGCCGCTATGGGTCAGCGCGATACGTGGAATAAAATGGCTAAAGCCGCTCTGCTGGGTGCTCTCCGTCAGCGAGCCGGTATTCACCAGCAGGCGGACCTCAACCCGATCGCTGGGGCGCTGCGGCGTACTTAACACCTGCCACTGAAAACCGTTTGTCAGTGTCCCCTGTTGCCATGCCGGGTCGGGCTGGAGCGCATCTGCCTGCACGTAACTGGCTGCCATCATCAGCAAACCACCAGCTATGAGTCGAATTTTTGTGCCCTGCATGTGAACCCCTGATCAACATTCCTGGTTAAAAGACCGCCTGCAAGCCAGGCCGCCTAAAATGAAGTTTTAACACTCCGTGTTAGACAGCCAAAAAAGCAAAACGTCACACCGGGAAGTAAAAAAATAGGGGGTAATTATGCGCAGGTGCCCGTGCCCCTACAAGGGACAACGGGCATAAGTAGGCAGATTATGAGGAGATTTCGCCCGTTTTGCCGTCTGACGCACGGTTATTCAGGGTATTTTTCAGCTGTTTGTGGTCCAGCTCCTTCACCCATTTCGCCACCACGATGGTCGCCACGCCGTTGCCGATCAGGTTAGTTAGCGCCCGTGCCTCGGACATGAAGCGGTCAATGCCAAGGATCAGCGCCAGCCCGGCGACCGGCAGGTGCCCCACCGCAGAGAGGGTTGCCGCCAGCACGATGAAGCCGCTGCCGGTGACGCCCGCCGCCCCTTTCGAGGAGAGCAGCAGCACGACCAGCAGCGTAATCTGATGAAAAATGTCCATATGGCTGTTGGTGGCCTGAGCGATAAACACGGCTGCCATTGTCAGGTAGATGGAGGTGCCGTCGAGGTTAAAGGAGTAGCCGGTGGGAATAACCAGCCCGACCACGGACTTACGGCAGCCGAGCTTCTCCATCTTATCGAGCATGCGCGGCAGCGCCGACTCGGACGACGAGGTGCCAAGCACGATCAGCAGCTCTTCACGAATGTAGCGGATAAATTTGAAGATGCTGAAGCCGGTAGCGCGGGCGATGCTGCCGAGCACCACCACGATAAACAGGATACAGGTAGCATAGAAGCAGATGATCAGCTGGCCGAGCTGCACCAGGGTGCCCACGCCATATTTCCCGATAGTAAAGGCCATTGCCCCAAACGCACCGATAGGCGCGAGGCGCATAATCATATTGATGATGCCAAAGATGACCTGGGAGAAGCTCTCAATAACGTTAAAGATCAGCTGGCCTTTGTGGCCAAGGCGATGGAGGGCAAAGCCGAACAGCACAGCGAACAGCAGCACCTGCAAAATATTGCCGCTGGCAAACGCGCCGATGACGCTGGCGGGGATCACATCCATCAGGAAGGCAACAATGCCCTGCTGCTCGGCCTGGGCCGCGTAGACCGCCACGGCTTTGGCATCCAGCGTGGAGGGGTCGACATTCATACCCGCGCCCGGCTGTACCACGTTGACGATAATCAGGCCGATGATCAGCGCGAGGGTGCTGACCACTTCAAAGTAGAGCAGCGCCACCGCGCCGGTGCGGCCTACCGCTTTCATGCTTTCCATGCCAGCGATACCGGTCACAACGGTACAGAAGATTACGGGGGCGATGATCATTTTAATCAGCTTCACGAAGGCGTCGCCAAGCGGCTTCATCTGTGCGCCGATATCAGGGTAGAAGTGACCGAGCAGGATCCCGATAGCGATGGCGGTTAACACCTGGAAGTAGAGGCTTTTGAAGAGTGAGGTTTTCATAGGGTGTCCTTGAATTAAAAACCACAGGCATTGTAAGGTTGGCTCGCCTGCGGTCTTAAAATAACACCCCAACAACATCGCAGATATAAACTTACCTCAAATTTGAAACATAAATGTTAAGAAATTTGAGCCAGCTCGCACAAGTGAGCACGGCCGCTACGCGCTTCCGTCAACCAGCTGAGAAAGGTTATGCTGCTCAAATGCCTCCGGGGCCACCGCGCGGCCAAAGAGATAACCCTGAGCCATCTCAACCCCTGCCGCCTGCAGCCATGCACGCTGCTCCTCGGTCTCGACCCCCTCAGCGATAATATTCAGATCGAGGCTGCGGGCCATATGGATTATCGATGAGACCATGCTGCTGTCTTGCGGCAGACCTTCAACAAAAATCTTGTCGATTTTCAGCACGTCGACCGGCAACGATTTCATGTGCTGAAGTTGGCGCAGGCCTGCATAGCCCATGCCGAAATCATCCAGCGCAATACGCACCCCGGCATTGCGCAGCGGACGCAGGATCGCCACCGCCGCATGCGGATCGTCAATGCGGCGGCTCTCGGTCACTTCGAGGATCAGCGTGCCGGGCGCAATACGGTAGCGTTCCAGCAGCTCAAGCAGATCCCGCACCATATCCTGGTGCATCAGCTGCAGCGCCGAGAGGTTCACCGACAGCGGCAGCATAATGCCTCGCGCCTGCCAGGCCGCGAGCTGGCGGCAGGACTCCTCCAGCACCCAGTGGCCGACAACAATCATCAGCCCGCAGGACTCAATGCTGTCGATTAGTCCCTCTGGCAGCTCCCAGCTGCCGTCCGGCTGCTGCTGGCGCAGCAGGGCCTCGGCGCTGACCACCTCGCCGGTGGCCAGGTTGACCTGCGGCTGCAGCCAGATGGCAAACTGATGGTTATCCAGCGCGTTTAAGATATCGCTCTCTTCCGTCAGCCGTTTCTGCGCCGTGACCATCTGTTCCGGGTCAAAGAACTGGATCTGATTTTTACCCTTGCGACGGGCGGAGAGCGCTGCTGAGATAGCCCGACGGTAGAGCTGCTCCGCCGTTACATCGCCATAGAACATGGCGATGCCAATGCTGGCGCTCGGGCGCAGCTGGATACCCTGCACCGGCAGACGCTCATTAATGACAGCGAGTATCTGCTGACCCAGCGTAATGGCATGCCACGGCTCGCTGGCGCCGTTACCAATAATAACAAAGGTGTCGGTACTCGCCTGGGCCAGCACCATGCGTGGGGCAAGCACCGACTTCATCTTCTCCACCAGCGTCAGGAGCAGCATTTCGCGCTGGCTCTCTTTCAGCACCCCCGCGGTGTCCTGCAAGGTTTCACAGGCAATCACCATGAGCGCGGTCGTTTTTTGCCGGGCAACGGTCTGCTCCAGCAGGGCCATCATAAAGGCTTTGTTCGGTAGCTCTGATACCGGAAAGCGCGTCACCTGGCTATTCAGCTCTTCATGCTGGCGCAGCACCATCTGCTGATTACGGTTATAGCTACGAACCAGCATGCCAATCTCATCGTCATGATGGTGGCGGGGCAGCGGCAGCTGGTGTCCAGGGTGGTCCTGTAGCGACAGGTCGTTCAGCTCACGGGCGATCTTGCGCAGCGGGCGGATAATCAGCCGGCTGATGCACCAGGTGAGCGCCACCGTCATGATCAGGACTAACAGTAAGTAAGTAGTAACTAACGTTGAAACGGTGCTCATAACGAACTTATACATGCGGAATGAGTCCGCCTGCAGCACCAGATAGGCCAGCGGCTGTGGGTTAGCCGGACGCTCCAGGGAGTAGATCGGCAATGAAATCTGTACCGGTAGCTCAAAGAGCCGGGTAATGGTCACGGGAACCGGACGCTCGGGGATGAAGCTCATGCGCAGAGCCTGGAACTGATTCGGCAGGACGACGTCCGCCCGGCTGACCACGCCAGCGGGCTGGATGCGTTTAAGGATAGCTTCCGCGTCGGCAATGTCGCCCTTCAGAATAGCGGCGGACAGCGGCTCACGCACCGAGCGCGCAATGCTCTCCATCTGCGTACCGGTGTTGTAGCGATTCTGCTGCACAAAATGGAACAGCAAAATCACGCAAAAAAGGAAAATAAACACCATAGCGACGATCGAGACCATCGCCATCTGTTTAATGGTTAACGAACGGCTAACGCGCAAATTGACTCTCCAAATACTCCGTGTCCGCAAAAGTAACCGACGGCTACCTGCCTGCTGTCAGAGTATACTCGATTCTGACAGCAGAATAAGACCGGGATAGAGAGCCTTGTGCGTTACCAGTCGGCGTAAGGCGTCAGCACCTGCGGCGGCGAGTCCATATCGCCCTGCCAGCCCGCCTGCGAATAGCGAACGTAGAGCATGCCGTGGCTCGGAGTATAATCCTCCGCCTGCTGAATATCGATGGCGGCACCGATGGACCAGTTGGAGGTGATGCGACGCTCAATCAGGGCGCGCGCCGTATAGCCAAAGCCGTTGCTTTTCGATCCTGGATCGTTAGTTTCGCTGGCCCGCGCACGATAATCCTCTGGTATAAGATTAAGCAGCGGGTAGCGATCCTGGGTACGGGTTGCCGAATGCGACCAGGAGAGCGAACCACCCAGCTCCCACGACCAGTTCTCCTTTCTTTCACGCCATGTTACCGGTACGGCAAATGAGAGATATTTCTGCGGGCTGTAGTAGCCTCCCTGGCCGAGGGTATAACTGCTCAGATCCTTTTCATAGTGCCAGAGCATGTTATTCAGGCCGACGGTGACGCGGCGGTTATCTTCGTTGACCAGCTTGTAGTAGTAGCCCGTCATCCAGCGCACGCGCCAGTTGTCATCTACGTTCTTACCGGTAAGCGCGTCGGCGCTCAGGCTCGCCCAGACGCCATGCGCTTCGCCCTGATCATAGCTCAGGCTAACGCCGCCGCCGGTAGATCGAACGCCGCCCCAGGTTTTGCCTGTGTTGCTTCCCGGATCGCGTTGCCCGCCAAATGCCAGTAAGGAACTCGAAATTGGGCGGCGGTGAACGTCTAGCGTATAGCCGACCGGACCCAGATCGTTGCTATAACTCAGACCGCCAACTACATCAACGACACGGAAACCCATTGGGGTAGTACCAATGTCCCCCTCCCAGGTATCATTACGCCAGCCAGCCGCTACGCTTACGCCACCGTCAGATTGGCTTTTATCGTCATTAATACACTGTATTTCATTACAGGTTCCCCATCTGGGCTGATATACACCTTCTTTGTCCGTTGAAAACGATCCCACGTTCATATTGACCACGTCGGTACGGAAGAACATCCGACCGTCGGCCAGCGGCGCATCGGCCTGCAGCATGGTGGTGTTGGCTTTCAGATCGGAATAGCCGCCGGTGCCGCTGGAGCCCCAGTAGTCATGCTCAAGCGTGACGTTGAGATCCTGCTGGCGATAGAGATCGGCGGCATCGCTGCGCAGGCCGCGCTTCAGCCAGTCATCGCTGGCATCGTTACGCGTCTGGCGGGTAAAGGTGTCGTTATCCTGGGCGGGGGTGGCCGCAATGCCTGCCGCGACCATCGCCTGTTTATAGCTCTCCAGCGCGGGCTGCGGCTGGCCGTTAGCCTGCTGGAAGCGGGCATAGTCACGCAGCACCAGAGCGCTGTCCTGCGACGGCGGCAGCGCTTTCGCCTCGGGCACGATGGTGTCATAGGTGCGCTGGGCCAGAACCCGGTCCCCCAGCTGCGACCGCACCAGCGCCATTCGGCGCTGCATATTGATAGAGGGTTGCTCAGTCTGCGGCATCTCGTTCAGCGCCGCCAGCTGCTGACGCGCTGCAAGCGGATTGCCTTCGGCAATGGCCACCTCTATCAGGCTCAGGCGGGCGTCGGCGTTAGCCGGTTCACGCGCCAGCACGGCTTCATATCCGGCCTGGGCCGTAGCGTAATCACCGCGCTGCTGCGCCCAGTCCGCGAGGGTTAAATCGATGCGCGTGGAGGCAGGCTGCTGCCTGAGCAGGGCTTCAGCCTCCTGCTCCTTGCCACTGTCGCGCAGGCGGTTGGCGGTCTCGAGCAGCTGGTTGCCCTCAAGGCGGCTCGCCAGCGCCTGCATATTACTGTCCCATTTGCTGCGCGGCAGGGTATTAAGATGCGCCAGCGCGGCACGATCCTGATCGTTACCTGACAGGTAGAGGCTGTAAGCGTAAACCTGGGTAGGATCGTTGGGCTGGCGACGAACCAGATCGCGCATCTGTGCATCGGCCTCGGCGTGCCGTCCGGCGCTCCAGAGGTCACGGGAGAGACGGTAGGCGATCCAGACGCTGTCCGGATCGCTCGCCAGGCGACGGCGCTGAACTTCAGCCGCCTGCGCCCAGCGCCCCTGGTTCTCCAGAGCTTCAGCCTGCTGCGCCAGCCGATCGTTAGCAAGGCTACGCTCAATATCATCTACGCTGCGGCGCTGGCTGGCAGAGAGCGAGGCAATCCAGGCGGAGGCTTTTTCAGGCGACTGCTCGCGGTAGAGATTGGCCAGGCCGCGAATCGCATTGCTATTGCCGCTGTCCATGCGCAGCGCCTGCTGGTAGTAGCGCTCGGCGGCGGCGCTCTCCTTGCGGGCAACGGCAGCATCCCCCAGCCCCAGCACCGCATAGCTGTCGGTGTTATCTACTGCCCGGGCCTGCTGGTAAAGTCGCTCTGCCTGGGCAGGGTTATTGGCCTTCAGCGCAGCGTCACCTTGCTGGATCAGCAGCCAGTAGCGGTTGGTTTGCAGGAGGCTATCCCACTTGCTGCGGTTGCTGCTCTGCGGCGCAAGGGCAATGGCTCTCTCTAGCAGGGGAACCGCCCGGGCGCGATCGCCCTTTTGCGAATAAGCCTGGCCGAGCGCGCCGGTGGTCTCACCGTCGTTCTGATCGGCGCTCAGCGCCTGCTGCAGCGAGGCGATAGCCTGCCCGCCTTGGCCAGCGTCGACCGCGGCCAGCCCGCGGGAACGGGCGCGGAACGCCGGATCGGCCAGCTGCTGCTGCTGTTTCGCCAGCGTCGCCCGAGCCGTATCCACCGTATCGCCGCTGCTAAACTCATTTAAAAACTGTTGCAATGCCTGCACGCTGGCATCGCTCACCGGCATATTTTGAACCTGTTGATACCAGATGGCCGCCGCTGCTTCGCGAGTGGTGCCTGACTTCGCCATCTGGCGCAGCACGGTATAGCCTTCGTCGCTGCGTCCGTTAGCAAACAGCAGCTGCGCCAGCGAGTTTTGTAGCTGAGGGTTGCCTGGGTAGCGGACGTTGGCGCTTTTAAGCTGGGTAATGGCCTGGCTGCGACGCTCGGGCACCTTTGCCACCAGCGTCCAGTACTCGGCAGCGAGATCGCTATCCGGGGGGTTACCCTGCAACAGCTTGTTATAGGCCGCGATGGCCTCTGCCGTGTGGCCGGTCGTCGCCAGCAGCCGCGCCTCCTGCAACCCCTGCCGTCCCTGGGCGGTAGAGAGCGTCATAGTGCTTTTGGCTTCCCGGTACGCCGCCGAGTCAGGGGCAAGCTGGGCCAGCCGATCGAGCTGCTTCTGCGCGCCTGCGGTGTCACCCTGGCGCAGCAGATAGCGCTGACGGGCGGCAATCACCTCGGGGTTATTGGGATCGATAAGCTCCAGCCGGTAGAGGGACTGGCGTACCAGATCCTCACGATGGGTAGACTCTCCGAGCCGCACCTGCTCCAGCAGCTGTTGCTGCTGGGCTGTCGGGGCCGCATACGTCTTTGGCATCAGCGCGATGCCCAGCGATAAAGCAAGTAAGCGTAGGGTTAGCGTGCGCATTCCTGGCCCCAGTCAGGTTGTAACTCACCTTGGGAGGTGAAACGAAAACGGTGCTCATCCCAGCCCTGTCCAAAGAGGGTGAGCACGTAGCTGTAATAGGCGTCGCTGCCGGGCGGGTTATCGGCAACGCGCTGGCGCAGCACCGCTTGTGCGTCGCGGTTTTGCATAAACGGCAGCATGGCGGCAGAGAAGCCCGTCGCGCCGCTGCCCTGGGCCGCGCCGGTGACTACGTTGACCTTCTCCGGCGGCACGCCGTTTTTCGCCGTTAACGTTGCCATCGGCTTAAAGCGCGCCAGCAGGCGATTTTTTTGCAAATCGCTGTCGTGCATCATGCCGACCCACAGATAGACACGGATGGCGTCGTAGCTGGAGACCAGCTTGCTCTCGGGCTTCAGGTTCCAGCCGCGATTTTTCTCATAGCTCACCCAGTCCGGAGAGAAGCCTTTGGGGGCCGTCTCCAGCAGCAGCCGCAGGTTGGTCTCCCGCAGCGTGGTCCAGGGCGCGCCAAAGCGGGTGAGATACTGCGCTACCTGCGGCGGCAGATAGCTGGGATTAAAGCGCCAGCTCTCTTTCTCGGCGAAGCCAATTTTCCCCGGCAGCAGCATAGAGCCCAGCCCCGGCACGTTGACCACCTCTTCGCTGACGATATGCTTAAGCAGCCCCTGGGCCAGCGCGGTATAGCGCGGCTCTTTCCACAGGCGTCCGGCTTCAAACAGCGACCAGACGATCCAGATATCGGCATCGGAGGCGGAGTTGGTGTCCAGCACGGCCCACTCCTCCTCCCCCTTCTTGCCCCACAGCCAGGCGGGAAGATGGGCCGCCAGATCGCCCTCGGCGAGGTTATCCTCGGTCCAGGCTAAGATCTTGTCAAAGCCGGGCCGGTCGTTGGCGGCGAGGGCAAAAAACAGCCCGTAGCTCTGCCCCTCTGAGGTGGTGATCTTGCGGGCATCGCTGGGATCGATCACCCGGCCGCCGTCGCTGAGGTAATCTTTTTTAAACTGCAGCCAGGCCGGCCAGCTACAGGCGGCGTGCGTACTCGCCGCCGCCAGCAGCAGGGTGGCCGCAATTGCTCCACGCAGTAAGGTTTTCATGGCTTACTCATCATGCGGGTCGAGACGACGGCGGCTGATAATACGCAGCAGACGCCACAGTACCCAGGCCAGCAGCACAACGCTCACCGCCGCCAGCACCGCCAGCAGCACCGGGTGGTTAGAGAGCGCATACCAGATACGCTCGAACCACGGCAGATGGCCAACGTAGTAGACGTCCCCTACCCGCAGACCATTCACGCCGGACTCGCGGATCACCGTGACGGAACCATACATCGCCGCACGCTTACCGCTGTCGTTCATCGCCTCGTTCAGCAGCTCGTAGCCGCGCGGGCTGTCCGCCAGCAGGGCAATCACGCTGCGCTGATCGTTATACGGCGACTGGAAGCCGACAATGGCCGCCATCGGTCCGCTGGAGGTCACCGCCGTCTGGGCATCCGCCTGGCGATCGGTGTTATCCGGGACGATAGAGGGGAAAGGAGTCTGGCGCTGCGGGGTCTTCACCCAGCTCTGCGTCGCCTGCACCAGCAGGTCGATGCGCTTGTCATCCTTCAGACTATCCGGAATGGTGCCGATGACCAGCACGTCGGCATCTTTGTTCTGGATCTGGCTGCCGTCGTTGGTCAGGGTCAGGTTAACCGCCGGAAGACCGGTTTGCGCCCCGAGCTGGCCGATGGAGTCCAGCAGCGTCGCCAGCTGGCCCTGGGTCGGGTTAGCGGGCAGCACCACGATGGTGTCCGCAAGGTCCGCCATCCGGCTGAACGGGAAGCCCGCGTTGGCAAAGGCGCGCAGGTCCGGCATCGCAATAAAGTGGTAGTACTTCGAGAAGTCGATGGTCGAGTCATCGCCAATCACCACCCGGTTCTGCACCGGCTGGAAGGAGACGCAGTTGTCGACGGTGCCGCCCGGCATCGGGTTCATGTACTGGAAGTCAAAACGCAGCTGGTTAAGCGCCCCCAGCTGCAGCGCCGGGATGGTGACGGCAGTTTTGCCATCCAGCAGCCCCTGCAGAACCGGCAGGCGCAGCAGCAGGCGGTTGGTATCCTGGTTGCTGGTGAGGCTGAAGGATTGCAGGAACTGGTTGTTGAGGCTGATATCCATCCGCGAGCTGTCTTTGGTCGGCGGCGCGGTATAGCGATAGTTGAGATCCATATCGATGCCGGTGCTGCGCAGCAGATAGAGATCCGGCGGCAGGTTCAGCGCCACGCTAATTGGGTTCGGCTCAAGGCCTACCGACTGGAGCTGCTCCTCGTAGGATTTCAGCTCGCCAAAAGAGATCGCCCGGTCGGTGCGTACCCAGTTCGGCGCGTCGTACGGCTTACGGGCCAGCAGCGGCTTAACGTCGTTTATCTCCACGCGATCGCCCCGGAACAGAACGTTGCCCTGGGCAATCCCCTTCGCCGCCTGGAGCAGATCTTTATCATCGCGACCAAAGACCACCAGCAGCTTCACGTAAGGATTTTGGGGGTGATCCATCATCACCACCGTCGGGGCGTTCACCGGCGGCGCGTCGCGCAGGAAATCCGGACGTTTGTCGTTGGTGGCAAACACAATGGCGTTGCGATCCGGCAGGCCGTTGTAGATCACCGGGAAGCTCTGGCCGCGCCAGCCCATGCGGGAGCCAAAGAAGGAGGCAACAATGCCCGCGGCCTGCTGCTGCGCCAGCGCGGGTGCACCGGCAAAGACCATCGGCAGCACCAGCGGACGGTTATCACGGGCGTCATAGAACGGCACCGGGAAGTGTGACAGGTCGTTTTTCAGCGGCAGGGTCTGGTAGGTCATCTCCAGGGAGCTGCTGCGCCCAACGTCCATCCACAGCGTACTGCTGGCCGGGTTTTCGCAGACGTCACGGTAGTGTCCCACAAACTCCAGCCGCACCCGGTTGTAGTCGGTGATATAGAGCGGGTCGATCGGAAGCTGGGCGAGTGTCTTTTTGCCCAGCTGCTCTTTAGTGACCGGCAGGACGCCCATCAGCTCATCGTTAAGGTAGACCTTCAGCTGCGACTGCACCGGCAGCAGCGAGGGTGACGGGGTGTACTCCAGGTTCAGCATCGCCTTCGAGACGACTTCGTCGCTGCGCATCCCGAACTCAATCTGGCCGTCGGGTCTCACCCCGCGCAGCACCATGCTGCCCGGCGGCGGCGCAATCTGGGCAAAAGAGAGCTTAACCTCCCGCGACGGCGCATTGTCCGCAACGATAGGCGCATTGGCGCCGGTTACGCCGGGCATCACCTGGCCGACGGCCTGCGGATCGGCAGCGGGCGCAGCGGCCTGCGCCTCAGGCGTCTCGGGTGCGGCAGGCACGGTAACCATTGAGGTGGCCGGGGCCGCGTGGGTGACCAGCGACGGGAAAGCACTCATCCCAACCGCCACTGCACAAATCCAGGAAAGTTTTCTTTTCATCGCATTATCATCATTGTTGAGCCATAACCGGATCCGGCTGCTGCACCACCACGCCCCGCACAGGGCGGCGGGGAATGAACGACACAACCCAGGAGATCAGGGAAGTAAGAGACCGGAAAATCATTTTCACAGAAGGTGGAGCAAATTCAGCAAGGTGGCGATAGCCACGGAAGCCAAGCTTGAGAATATCCAGCAGGCTCTCCAGCGGTTTATCCTCCGGGAAGCTGTCCTGCCAAAGCGCCCAGGTATCCGCACGGGCGAAGGTACACTGAACAAAGTCGATATGCTGGCGAGTGGTGAGCGGCATCAGCTGCAGGCCCACCTCCCTGCCGTTAACCCGCGCTACCTGCGCCGGGAAGACGTACTCCTGCTGGCCGCGCTTGAGCAGCAGATTGACCTTCTGCCCCTCCAGCACCTGCGACTGGCCGTTGATCTTGATCCCTACCCCGCCGTCAGAGAAGTCGTGCACCGTACAGGAGAAGAGATGACCATCGTCGCGGGCAATAGCCGCTGGCATGGAGATCTCAACGCGGTGCGCCCGGCGCACCTGCTTGCTCTCCACCGACACCGCCACCGCACCACCCAGCACGATCAGGTTGTAGAAGACCCAGACGATACTGACGACCACGGTGAGCATCTCGGTCTCCGGACCGTAGAAGTAGCGCCAGATGCCCACCAGCACGCCGACAATGTTCAGCAGCACAAGGAAGATGTAGGGCCGGGAGATCACCCAGTCGACATACTCCTCCTCCACAAGGCCGCCCTTCGAGGTCACGTTAAACTTGCCCTTGTGCGGGTTAAACAGCGCCACCATTGTCGGTCTGGCGATATACCAGGCCAGCACCGTTTCGTAGATCTCACTCCAGAACGAGTGGCGGTATTTCCCCTGAATCTTGGAGTTGGTCAGGCTGGCGTGGATCATGTGCGGCAGCACGAACAGAGCGATCATCAGCGCCGGGGCGTAGATGATGTAGGCGTGCAGCAGCAGGAACGCCAGCGGCGCGGTCAGGAAGATCAGCCGCGGCACGCCGGAGAGGAAGTGGAACATGGCGTTGACGTAGCAGAGCCGCTGCGCCAGCTTTAGCCCTTTACCAAACAGTGGGTTATCGAGACGGAAGATCTGTACCATGCCTCGCGCCCAGCGGATACGCTGCCCAATGTGGGACGACAGGCTCTCGGTCGCCAGCCCAGCCGCCTGCGGAATACGCATATAGGCAGAAGTATGTCCGCGACGATGCAGACGCAGGGAGGTGTGCGCATCCTCGGTCACGGTCTCTACCGCAATGCCGCCAATTTCATCCAGCGGGCCGCGACGGATCACCGCACAGGAGCCGCAGAAGAAGGTAGCATCCCACATGTCGTTGCCGTCCTGCACCAGGCCGTAGAACAGGGTGCCTTCGTTCGGCGTCTGGCGGAAGCGGCCCAGGTTACGCTCGAACGGATCCGGCGAGAAGAAGTGGTGCGGGGTCTGCATCATCGCCAGCTTCTTATCTTTGATAAACCAGCCCATCGTCAGCTGCAGGAACGAGCGTGTCGGCACGTGGTCGCAGTCGAAAATCGAGACAAAGTCGCCTTTCGCATACTGCAACGCGTTGTTGATGTTGCCCGCCTTAGCGTGCTCGTGGGTGGTACGGGCGACGTACTCTACCCCTACCGTCTCGGCAAACTGACGGAACGACTCGCGGCCGCCGTCGTCGAGGATCCAGATTTTCAGCTTATCCTTCGGCCAGTCGATACCCAGCGCGGCGTAGATCGTGTTCTTCACTACGTTGAGATCTTCGTTGTAGGTCGGCACGAAGATATCCACCGACGGCCACAGCGACATATCCTTCGGCAGCGACACCGGCTGACGGTTAAGCGGCCACACGACCTGGAAGTAGCCCAGCACCAGCACGATCCACGCATAGGTTTCGGCAAACAGCAGCACCAGACCGCACACCAGGCTGACCGGATCGTTCCAGTTGAGCGTCGAGGTGTAACGCCACCAGATGTAGCGACAGGAGACGGTTAACGACAGCACAATCAGCACCAAGGCCGAGAAGCGTCCTGGAATGCGGCGTACCAGCAGCGCCACGCCCCACAGCAGCAGCAGGAAGATAAACTGCGACCAGGGGTTAAACGGCTGGGTAATGCAGAGCAGGGCGAGGATCAGCGAGAAGAAGACAATCACGCCAATGATAAAGCGGCGTAAGCCCGGCTTGAGGTGCGCCAGCTCTTTCTCCCCTTCCATATGGCTTGTCCGGCTACTCACTTTCGTTGGCAGCGCGTCCAGCCAGTTGAGATAGCGGCGGCGGAAATGGATAAAGCGTGCGCGCTTGCTCTTGCGCGGCCGGATGGACGGCGCGTTATGCGCCCCGACCAGCAGCCAGAGAGTTTGCAGCAGGTAGCGGGCCGGATCGAGCGGACGCGGCCGCTCGGCGCGAATGTGAGGATAAAACTCAGCGTGCCGGGCGCGGAGCTGCTGCCAGCGCGGGTGCTCCAGCGGAATAAACAGCCAGGCAAGAATAGTCCACAGGCAGCCCAGCGCGGCGCTGAACGCCGGTGCGCCGTGGCTGCGGTAAAGGCGGTAACGCTCGCTCAGGCGGGCGTTCACCGGGGGGATCAACAGCAAGGCGGCAAGGCGGCTCATAGCTCATGCTCAATGTTGCGATCGTGGGCGATGCGGTCCGACCCGGCGCAGTGCAGCAGGCACCAGTTGGCCAGGGTCAGGATCTCTTCGGCCGCCAGCGAGTCACTGCGATATTCGCCCAGGGGCTGCTTCGCCGCCAGGCACTCCACCATCGCCTCATCGCGGTGAATGACGGTCGACAGCAGGCGAGGCTGGCTTTGGAGCCAGACCTGATAAAGATCGTCCTGCAGCTGGCTGCCGATCCGCAGGTCATTAATAAGCAGATTCGTGCCGGACGGCAGCGCCTGCTGGTGCAGGCGAACGTGGCAGTTAGTATCGGGCTTGACGACGGTTAGCGTATGGTCGCACTGGTCCAGCAGCTCCCGGGTAAGCGGCGTAAAATCTGCCGGCAGGTCGAGCAGGATCCACCGGTAGTGTCCCTGGGACTTTAGCGCCTGGAGCGCAGCGGCGATCGGGACGAGGCGATCGTGCAGAGCATAGATATTTTCCCGCTCGCCAGCGGCCAGTTGGCCAAACGGCAGCAGATCGAGATTTGAGGTGTAGCGTTGGCCCGCATCGCGCCACTCTTTATTATCCAGCAGCGCCCGTGCCCAGCCCGCTGAGTGGGTAAACTCAACGTTGAACGACAGACGCAGCATATTGTCCGGGGAAGCGTCGATCATCAGCACCGACTCGCCCAGCAGCTGTAACGCCCAGCCCAGCGCTGCGGTTACCGATGTGGTCCCCACCCCGCCGCGAATGCCTTGCAGACCCAGAATTGCCATCCACGTCTTCCTTATTAATTATTGTTGACGGGCAAACTCAGCGAGCAGCGGCCAGCGTTTTATCGCTGTAGCTAGCTGTTCACGTTGGGATATATCGGTGTAATCAATTTCTGGCAGTGAAAACACCCGACTTAAGGCCAGAAAGTCATTTTGAAAGGTATAACCCAGGGTTGAATCAGTCTGGCTTGTAAACTCTTTGTTAGACATTTTTACTGCATCTCATTGATGAAAAACAGACGAACAGATAGCAACGCAGAGTGCCGTTGAAAATTCATTTACATGCTAAATGTGATGTTCTTTAATTTCAATGTTAGGTTTATTTCTCGGCTTTCGCTAGTAAACTAAGGTGCAGACGAATTTGATTAAGAGAGACACCGTGAAGCCCATATTTACCCTTGGCATCCAGTCATTATGGGATGAGTTGAGCCACATGCCGGCTGGCGGCGTCTGGTGGGTCAACGTCGATCGCGAAACGGATGCCATAAATCTAGTGAATCATACCCTTGCTGCCCAGGATAAAAAAAGCCGGGCGGCACTGATTACTATGGGTAGCGATCCGAATAAAATTATTAATTTAGAGGCCGGTCACGGTCCCGATAAAATCCATCTTTTTAGCATGCCTAATCATGAGAACGGGCTATCCTTTTTCACCCGCGATCTCCTCAGCGCTATTGAGCCGCAACACTATTTTCTGGTTTTACTCTGCGCCAATAACGCATGGCAAAATATATCCGCCGATAATTTGCGCGGCTGGCTAGAAAAAATACACGCCTGGGCGAAATACCACGACTGCACGCTGCTGATAGTTAACCCCGGCAACAATAATGATAAGCAATACTCATTTTTGATGGGCGAATATCGCTCACTTTTTGGCCTTTCCAGCCTGCGTACCCAGGCCGATATCCACCTTTATGACGTCGCCTTCTGGTTTAATGAAAAAGGCGTCAGCGCCCGCCAGCAGCTTATTGTTGAGCAAAACAACGGCCGCTGGAAAATAGCGCAGCAGGAGCAGGCATCGGTGCAGCCGCGCAGCGATGAAAAGCGTATTTTAAGTAACGTAATGGTATTAGAGGGCGCACCGCCGCTTTCCGAGCACTGGGCCCTGTTTGATAATAATGAAGCCCTATTTAGCGAGGCGCGAACCACTCAGGCGGCCACCATTATTTTTTCGCTCATGCAGAATAACCAGATTGAGGGGCTGGCCCGCCATATCCATACCCTGCGCCGCCAGCGCGGCAGCGCGCTAAAAATTATCGTCCGGGAGAAGAACGCCAGCCTGCGCGCCACCGATGAACGTCTGCTGCTGGGCTGCGGGGCGAATATGGTTATTCCCTGGAACGCGCCCCTCTCCCGCTGTCTGACGCTGATCGAGAGCGTGCAGGGGCAGCAGTTTAACCGTCCGGTGCCGGAGGATATCGCCGCTCTGCTGACCATGACCCAGCCGCTGAAGCTGCGCGGATACCAGACGTGGGATGCCTTCTGCGATGCGGTAAACAATATGCTCAGCAATACGCTGCTGCCGACGGACGGTAAAGGCGTACTCGTTGCCCTGCGTCCGGTGCCCGGCATCCGCGTGGAGCAGGCCCTGACGCTGTGCCGCCCTAACCGCGTGGGCGATATTATGACCATCGGCGATAACCGGCTGATGCTGTTTCTCTCTTTCTGCCGCATCAACGATCTCGATACGGCTCTGAACCATATCTTCCCGCTGCCGATCCCCGATATTTTCTCAAACCGGGTGGTATGGTTTGAAGATAACCAGATCGCCGCCGAGCTGGTGCAGATGCGCGCCCTGGTGCCGGAGAAGTGGGGTAAGCCACTGCCGGTGATCGATGGGCCAAACCCCATTCTCAATGCTGAACACAACGGCCAGAGCTGGCGGCGCATTCCGCAGCCGCACCGGCTGCCAGGCGGGGCGTCGGAGCAGACATCATGATGCAGTTAAGCGATATCATTCAGCTGGTGGTGCTCTGCGCCCTGATCTTTTTTCCTCTCGGTTATATTACGCGCCACTACATCCGGCGCATCAGGACCGTGCTGCGCATGCTGTTTATTAAACCGCGCTATGTAAAACCTGTTGGCACATGGCGCAGTGCTTCGACCGTCAAGGCAAAACGAAAAGATGACTAATCAAACCCTTACCGCCTCTACGCCCTCACCGCTGTGGCAATACTGGCGCGGCCTTGCCGGCTGGAACTTCTATTTCCTGGTGAAATTTGGTTTGCTGTGGGCAGGCTACCTCAACTTTCATGCGCTGTTAAACCTGGTGTTTATGGCGTTCCTGCTGCTTCCGCTCCCGCGACGTAGCGTGCACCGCCTGCGCCACTGGATCGCCATTCCCATTGGCCTTGCCCTCTTCTGGCACGACACCTGGCTCCCCGGCCCGCAGAGTATGCTCAGCCAGGGATCGCAGGTAGCCGGATTTAGCGCTGACTATCTGCTGGATCTGGTGACACGTTTTATTAACTGGCAGATGATCGGTGGGATTTTTGTTCTGCTGGTGGCCTGGCTCTTCTTATCGCAGTGGATCCGCGTCACCGTCTTTGTGGTGGCGATAATGGTCTGGCTGAACGTGCTGACCCTGACCGGACCGACCTTCTCCCTGTGGCCAGCCGGTCAGCCTACCAATACCGTGACCACCACCGGCGGCAACGCGGCGGCTACCATCGCCGCGGCGGGGGACAAACCGGTCGTTGGCGATATCCCAGCGCAGACCGCCCCCCCGACCACGGCAAACCTCGACGCGTGGCTGAACAGCTTCTATACCGCGGAAGAGAAGCGCCAGACCCGCTTCCCGACGCAGCTGCCCGCCGATGCGCAGCCGTTTGAGCTGCTGGTGATTAACATCTGCTCCTTGTCGTGGGCGGATGTAGAGGCAGCGGGCCTGATGTCCCATCCGCTGTGGTCGCACTTTGATATTCAGTTTAAGCACTTCAACTCGGCCACCTCCTACAGCGGTCCGGCGGCGATTCGCCTGCTGCGCGCCAGCTGCGGCCAGCCGTCGCATAAAAACCTCTATCAGCAGGCTGGTAACCAGTGCTACCTGTTTGATAACCTGGCCCAGCTCGGCTTCTCGCAGCAGTTTATGCTCGACCACAACGGCATTTTCGGCGGCTTCCTGAAAGAGGTACGCGATAACGGCGGCATGCAGGCGCCGCTGATGGATCAGACCGGTCTGCCCACCGCCCTGCTGGCGTTTGACGGCTCGGCAGTCTACGACGATACCGCCGTACTCAACCGCTGGATGCAGTCCCAGGACGGGAAAGAGAATCAGCGCACGGCAACCTTCTATAACCTGCTGCCGCTGCACGACGGGAACCACTTCCCTGGCGTGAGCAAAACGGCGGACTATAAAGTGCGCGCTCAGAAGCTGTTTGACGAGCTGGATGCGTTCTTTAATACGCTGGAGAAATCTGGCCGTAAGGTGATGGTCGTGATGGTGCCGGAGCACGGTGGCGCGCTGCAGGGCGATAAAATGCAGGTTTCTGGCCTGCGCGATATCCCTAGCCCGTCCATTACCAACGTCCCGGCAGGGATCAAGTTCTTCGGTATGAAGACGCCGCATCAGGGCGCACCGATTGAGATCGATCAGCCGAGCAGCTTCCTGGCGATATCGGAGCTGGTTGCCCGTTCAGTAGACGGCAAGCTGTTTACCGAAGATAGCGTCAACTGGGACAGCCTGACCAGCAATCTGCCGCAGACGGCTCCGGTGTCGGAGAACGCCAACGCCATTGTGATCCAGTACCAGAACAAACCGTACGTGCGCCTCAACGGCGGGGACTGGGTACCGTATCCGCAGTAATAACGGCAGGTTATGTCGTTGTAGGCCGGGTAAGCGCTAGCGCGCCACCCGGCTTTTTTATTGCCTGCTACCGCTGTTCCGCCAGCCAGGAGAGCATTTTCAGGCTCGCAGAGTAGTAGTCATCCTGGGCGGTAATCTGCGGCTCGCCGTTTTTCGTGCCAAGAGTCAGATCCCGCACCGCCAGCTGTCCCTCGTTCATATTGTAGGGCGCGCCTTCGTTGGTGGTGACGTTCACCCAGGCAGGCGTCTGGCTGCGGCTATATTTCTGCCACCAGCTGCGCCACGGCGTCAGCAGCGGGCTAGTTGGATCCTGCCAGGCGATGTAGAGCGGAATACGTATCGCGTCGTAGCTCATGCGCGGCGGCCACTCTTTGGCTGGCTGCATCTTGCCATCGGCGGCCAGCGCCACCCAGTCGGTAGGCAAATTCGCCTCGCCCCAGCCCATCTTGCCCGTCAGCGTCTTCGCGTCACGAATCAGATCGCGCCACACCGTCAGGTGGCTGCGATCGGCGAAGGCCTGCCACGCCGGAAAGATGAAATAGGAGGGGTTAAGGTTCACGTAGCTGTTGAGGTTGAACCCGTTGGCACCCGGCAGCATGACCCGATAGCCCGCAAAGTTAATCACCGTGTGGCTCACCAGCGCTTTGGTGATGGCGTCAGAGGCGGCGCCGTAACGCCCGTCGTGCCAGCGCGCATCGGCCTTCAGTAGCGCCCAGGCGATCAGCGCGTCGCCGTCGGAGGCATCATTTTTATCGGGGATTGGATCCGGTTCGACCGGGTTGTAGCGCCAGTAGAACAGTCCGTTCTCTTTGTTTTTTAGCGTCTTCTCTGTCCAGCTCCACATTTTATCGAAGCTGGCGCGATCGTCATTCGCCACCGCCATCAGCATGGCGAAGCCCTGCCCTTCCGTGTGGGAGACGTTTTTGTTGCCGGTATCAACGATGCGTCCGTCCGGCATCAGAAAACGGGATTTATAGGTATCCCAGGCGCTGCTCGCCTGAGCAAAAGAGGCCGACAGCAGGCCCATCAGAACAACCGTTGCGGCAACGACGCGCTTGACCCTGGTTAAACTCATTATGGCTAGACTCACTGTGGATTATGGTAACGGAACTGAACGTCGCTATGGGAAAACAGACGTTCGCGCTGAACGGTGACGTGTGCTGCGCCGCCCTGCGCCTGCAGCCAGCGGGCGTAAAGGCCTTCAAGTATCGCACAAAAGGCGTGGCACCAGCGCTGACGGTCGTCATCGCGTCCCAGCGGTAGCCCTTCATGGCGCAGCAGCATGCCGTTTTCGTTGGCTACAATATCGATAAAGCCCCAGTTGAACTGGCGCAGCAGGGCGTTGATATTTGCCTCCAGCTCCCCCACCGTTTCCGAGTCGGGCAGCGGAAAACGCTCGGCCATCGCCTCCCCCATCTGGCGCAGGAAAGGCTGGCTGTCCGTCTGGCCTACGTTACGCACCATATTGTCGATCATAATGGTCAGCAGATCGAACCAGCCTGCTGGCGTCTGCTGCTGCTGAAAATAGCTCATGAGCGGTGAATATTGACCATTCTGGGTCATCAGTTGCCTCCTAACATGTAGCGGAAGTAAAGCCCGGCGGTGCTTTCGTTATAGTTGCCGAACGTGTCATAGCCGACCTTGCCGCCTATCGTCATCTCTTTATTGACGTTGTAGTCCACCCCCGTACGTACGGTGTAGCCAATGCCGCTCTTCGAACTGCCACCGTAGCGTGCTTCCTTCGCAAAGCCTAAGTTGGCGAGCATTTCAAGTTCGCGCTGCGCTTCAGGATCGTTCGGGAAATAGTCGCTGCTGTCCTGGGTATAGGATTGATAGCCGACCGAGCCGCCAATGTGTAGCTTCCAGCTGTCAATTTTCTGGGAGAAATCAATGGGCAATGAGACGCTGACGTAGTTCTGTGGGCTAAAGTAGCCGCCCTGGCCGAAGGTGTAGTAGCTCAGGTTTTTGGAGAAATCCATCCAGCTGACATTCAGGCCCGTCTGCAAGGCCCTGAAGTCATCCTGATACGGACGAAGATAGACCCCGGCGCTGGCATTTATGCTGTTGTTGCTGGCTACGTTCTCTCCGATATAGCTGTAACCACCACCGCCAATATAGAAGCCCGCATCACCGTCGTCGTAGCCCAGCTGCGCACTGCCGCCGTTTTTGGTCACCTGACCCCAACGCCCTCCCGAGAAGCTATCTTTCATACCGACGTAAGAGAGTAAGCTGTCGGTAACGGCGCGTCGCTCACCTTTAAGAATCAGCGTCAGGTAGTTTGTCAGTTTTGGTGACCACTGAACACCGCCCACCAGCGTGCTGAGATCCTCTCCAAGTGGCGTACTGCCGATATCAATTCGGTACTGTTCACCGCTTAATGCCATAGCCAGCTCAACGCCGCTGGCTTTTTGCGAGCTCGTTGAGTCGTTGAGAGTACTGTTCAGGTTGGGGCTGTACTCACTGCGACTTAACGCGTTCAGTACGCCGGTTTCTCTCAACACGTCCAGACGATCGAAGCCTTCACCATTGAACGGTGAAAGCGCCTGCGCAGTTTGCGCGGCGGTTACCGGGCTAATTTCACCGGTGAGATCTTCATAGGCATCAACTATCGACTGACTGACGTTGCTAATGGCATTGTTGAGCGGATTCGTGCCGTAGCGACGCCAGGCGTCCCCCGAGGCGCTGCCGGCGCTAAGGTTAATCGGCGTGGCGGTAAACTCGAAGCGCGATTCGCCAAACGGCGAGCTGGACCACGTCAGCGGCGCTTTGGCTTCGGTCAGCTTGCTGGTACCCGATTCGCCGTCGCGACCGCGGATCTCTACGCCACCCTGCACCCACATCCCGGTCTTCTGCTGCAGATCCTGCATCATCTCATCGACCTGACGCAGGGTACGGCTCTGCACGGTTTCCATCGGCAGATCGGTGCGCATCGTCCCCGGCAGCGTGCTGCCCGGCTCGCGCGCGGTCTGCGCCACCTGCCACGGCATGCTATTACCCTCGCTGTAGGTTGAGCGCGACGCCATCTTGCTGTTACCCACGAACGGGTTGTCCGCCAGCAGCACGCCGCCGATGGTCGGCGTGGCGGCGGCATTGCTGGACGTCATTCCCAGCAGCTTGCCTCGGGCGCTGCGCAGCCAGGTCATCGCCTGCTGGTGGTTACCTTTCGCCTCCTCTAGCCTGGCCAGCAGCAGCATCCGGTCCGCCGAGCTGTCGTTGCGTAGACCGCTGGCAAGCGTCTGGGCTTTCTCGACGTTGTTCTCTGCCAGCGCCACGTCAATCGCCCCGACACGAGCGGACTGATCGTCGGTATCCCGGGTCATCAGGTAGTCATAAACCACCCCGGCCTCTTTGTTCATCTTGCCGGTCTGGTAGAGGCGGGCCATAGCGAACATCAGATCGGTGTTCTGCGGATCGCTCTGCATCGCCCGCATCAGTTTGTCATAGGCGGCAGCGTAGTTACCCTGCTCGCGCAGCTGGTCGGCCTCGTTGATCACGTAGCCGTTGCGGATCCCGGCCAGCTGCGTGGGCGTGCTGCGCGCCTGCAGCTCGGGATTGGCAAGAAAGGCCTGCGCCTCGTTGTCTAACCCGGCTTTGTTCAGAACCGTAACCTGATCGGCATAGTCCCCGGCGTTGCCCTGCACGCCCTGGCGCAGGTTTTCCCGCACCAGCGCCACCGCGCCGTTGAGATCGCCGCTCTGGGCCAGCAGCTTCGCCAGCTTACCCGCATCCACCGGGCTTTCCGGAAGCTGGCTGGTCAAGGTTTTCAAGGTGTTGGCCGCAGCAACACTGTTACCCTGGGCAAGGTAGCGCTCGGCGGTGGCCAGCTGCAGGTTGTAGTTCACCCGCTGGGCCAGATCGCGCATCTGTCCGTTCTGGCTGGCGGGGGAAATGCGCGACAGCAGGGTTTGCGACTGCTGCCATGCGCCGTTCTCGTTGGCAAAGAGAGCCGCCGCGTAGAGCGAGCTGGCCCCCGCGCCGTTGCGCGCCGCCGGTGCCATTACCGAGCTGGCTTCATCGCTGCGGCCGCTCTTTTGCAGCAGGCGGGCAAGGTCGAGACGCAGCCACGGATCGTCCGGCAGGCGGCTGACGCCCTGCTGAAGGATAGCGATAGCCTGCTGGATATTGCCCGCTGCGGCGGCCTGCTGGGCCTGGCGACGGAGGGGATCCCCCGGTAGCCCGGTGACGATGCGCGGCTGGAGCTTCGCCTGTAGGCTGGCGGGCAGCGTGCGCAGCATCGCCTGGGCCTCGTCAGACTTATTCTGCTCCCGCAGGACGTAGAAGAGGTTCTCCCTGGCGGCGGCATTTTGCGGGTGGTCGTTTAACACCGCGCGCAGGGCTTGCTCCGCCTGGGGATAGTCTTTGTTATGACGCAGGACGTCGGCACGGAACAGCTTTGCTGCCGTGCCGCGCTCGCCGCTCTGCTGGGCCAGCGGGGCGGAGAGGGCCAGCGCCTGGCTAACGTTGCCCTCTTTGAGCGCCTGCTGCGCCTCGGCCAGCTGACCGTAAAACGCCGCATCCTCCGCCTGGGTTTTGCGCTCCGTTGAAGCCTCGCCCCCCTGGCTGGCGGCCCGGCTCAGGTACTGGGAGGCGGCTTTGTAGTCGCCGTTGCGCTGAGCGATATAGCCCAGCCCGGCCAGGGCGTCGGCATCTTCAGGGTTGGTTTGCAGCACCTGCTCAAACTGGCGCTTCGCCGAGCCGGTATCACCGCTGTTAAGGGCAGTGAACCCCTCGCCCTTCGCCGCGCCGCCGACGTTTTTCCGGTAGTAGGCCTGCACGTCGCCGTCCTGAGGGTGGCGCTGAAGGAAGTTATCGTAGAAACGCTCGTCTCCTGCCTGCGGCCCCAGCCACAGCAGGGCCTGGCGCAGACCGTCATCGGCCTCACGGCTGCCGCTGGCCATCGGCTCCAGCAGGGCGATCCCGTCGCGTCGCGTCTCTTCCCGCCACGTCAGCATTTTACCCAGCGCCACCCGCGCCGCGTTGTCCTGCGGATGCTGGGCAACAAAACGCTGCAGCTCGCCTACCGCCTGCGGGTAGAGCGACTTGTCGCTGCCCATAGTCAGGTAGTACTCCGGGGCCAGGCTTGGCGGCGGTGTCTCACCATTAAACATGCTGCGCCAGGTAGCCAGCGCCGCCGGAACGTTGCCGCTGCGCGCCTGCTGGCGGGCCAGAGTCAGCTGCCCCTGGGGCACCTGCGCCAGCTGTTTGGCATTATCCAGCGCCTGTAATCCGGCGTCAGCGGGCGCCACGGCCGCCAGCCGGGCGCGCCACTGGGCGGCGGTCTGCAGATCGCCGTTTTGCTGCGCCCAGAGCGCCATCAGGTAGAGCGCCTGCGTATTATTGGCATCCACCATCAGCACTTTTTTCAGCGACTCGCTCGCCAGATCGTCGTGCGATTTCTCATGCCAGTAGTTAGCCTGGTCAAACAGCGCCTTCAGCGCCGCATCGTTTGACGCGGCCTGCGCCTGGCTCACTGCGCCGAGCGTCAGCGCCCCCGACAGGCAGAGGGTTGTTAACCGGCGGGCGGTTTTAATTGTCATTGTTGTCACCCTGTTCACTCTCCATCCTGCGGATCCAGCCGCTTACGCGCACGTTTTTTCAGTAGGGCATACAGCGCCAGCCCGACAATGATGCTGAAGCACAGCCCCAGCACCGCCAGCAGACCCGAGTGCTGGTTGGCATACCAGATCACCATCAGGTGCATCGGCATCTCGCCGCGCGGGTACTGCGCACCAACGCGGAAGCTGCGTACGCCGTTCTCGTTGGTGATGATGGCCGCGTCGCCGCGAATACCGGCGTTGATCTTCGGCGAGGTGAGATCGCTGTGCAGCCGCGAGAGCTGGTCATCGCTGCTGCCGATAGCGGTGACCACCGTGCGCTCGCTGCTCCACGGCGAGCGGAAGCTGACGAAGCCGCGCCAGGACTCGTTCGAGGAGAAGTAGCGATCGGCCTCAAGACCGTCTGCGTTCCAGTCTCCGGCCATCCAGCGCTGGATCTTCTGCCACTGGGTCGGCTCGCGCACGCTCAGCAGATTGTCGTGGGCCACGAAGGGCGAGGTTTTTAACAGCTCGCGGTTGAAGTCGTGCTGATCCAGCCCGGTCACTGCCAGCACATCGCGGTCGCGCAGCAGCTCGAGGTTTGACCCCGCCGTAGGTATACCCAGCACCACGCGGTTGTGGCTTAGCGCCGTCCCGGTGGCGTTACCGGAGCGGGCCGCCATATCAAGCAGCGTTCCGATCTGGGTCTCGGTGGGTTTCTCCGGCAGCAGCAGCACGGTTTGCGAGTAGTCCGCCAGCCGGGTGAAGGGGAAGGCGGCACCCACGAAGTAGGAGAGATTGGGCAGCAGCGCAAAGTGGCGGGTATGGCTCAGATCGATCCACGAGTCGTCATCCACCCGGCTCTTGATGTTGTTGTTCAGCAGCACGCTGCACGGCGCGCTCTCCTTCGGTACGATGTTGAAGTAGAGCGACAGCTGGTTGTCGCCGTAGATCATGTACGGCTCCAGCGGCATGTCGAACTGCTCCTGGCGCGCGTCACCGCCCATTTTGTGCCACAGCGTCTCCAGCGCGCCCTGCTTGTTGACCGGCAGGTTGTGCAGGAAGGTATCGTTCATGGTCATACTCAGCCATGAGCGATCCTCATCAATCCAGCTCTCCGATGGGAAGCGGTAGCCGATGCGCAGCGGAATGGTTTCCCCATCCCAGAGGAAAAGATCCGGCGCGGCGCGGAAGGCCACCCGCAGCGCATCGTGCCAGATCCCGTTCACGGTCATGCTTTGATCCTTGCGGATCAGCTCGGAGAGCTTCACCGGACGATCCGTGGGGATCCAGCGCGGCGCGTCGTAGGGTTTACTTACCGGGATCGACTCGCCGTCCACCGTTACGCTCGGCGTTTGCAAGGCAAAGTTGCCGCGGGTCAAACGCCAGGCCGCCGCCCGCAGGGCGCGATCGTCGTTGCCCACCACCAGTAGCAGCTTGTAGGTAGGATTTGCCGGATTATCGATAATGCTCAGCGTCGGCCCGCCGCTCTGGGGTAGGGTCAGGCCGCCGATGCGCTCGCCGGGATGGCCAACCAGAATGCCGTTCTTCTCCGGCAGGCGGTCGCTAAGGGCGGCGAAAGAGACGCCGCGGTAGTCCGCCTGGATACCCATCCACGAGGAGATCAACGCCGCCGCGCTGATGGTGTCTGCCGTCAGCTTCGCCGGGAAGGCAAAAGCGATGGTGGCAGGCGTCATCTGCATGCTATCAAAGAAGGGGCGCGGGAAGTGGCTGAGATCGGAGCCGATATCCAGCTGCTGCCCCTCAAGGCTAAACTTCGAATCCGGCAGGATCGTCACGCGGTACTTATCCGTGAGATCGCGCTGGCACATCATCGCGTCGCCGTCGTTGATCTTGAAGCTGATGGTGTTGCTGGAGACCAGCAGCGCCGCCGGCACGTCAAGCTGGAAGCGGGAGACGTCGCTGTCGGCGGCCCCCAGCGGCACGGTGCCCAGCGGCTGGCCGTTAAGCATCAGCTGCATGGTGGCATTGCGGGTCGCCATTGCCGGGGAGACCTTCAGGTTCAGCGCCAGCTGGGCGTTAGTGATCACCTGGCTGACCGGCAGCGTAAAGGCCACCCCGCCCTGCAGCTGACCGCCGCTCAGGATGATGCCCTGCGGCTGGCCCATCTGCGCCAGCGTGATATCGCCCGCTACCGTCGGAATGAACGGCGTCGGTGCAGGCGCCGGGCTCGCGACTGGCGGAGGGAGATCCAGCGGCAGCAGATCGGCTGGCGTGGTCTCCTCGCCGTAGAGCGGCGTAATGAACAGTGCGCTGACCAGCAGCACCAGGGCGGTTAAACGTCTCATACGCTCCCCTTCTCCTGCGCAGCCTTGAGCACCGCACGCTGGCGACGGTTTTCACGGCGTGACTTCCACGTCAGCCAGAAGAGGTCAAACACGCAGCGCATAATGGTCAGCATCGAGCGGAACGGGTTGTCCTGCGGTCGTTGAGGCTGGATCCACGCATCGGCGCGGGAGAGCACCACCCGCACCAGCTCGCGGCGGCGGGAGAGCGGAATATCTTCAAACATCAGCCGCACATACGCGTCGTCAGCAGCGATGGTTTTCACCGGGATGCTGATCGCTCCCGACTGGAGCAGCAGCTCAATCTCTTCGATCTCATCGGTCAGGTGACGGCTGTCCGGCACGGCGACGCGGCAGCCGCCCATCGACAGGTCAGCGGTCTCGCTGCGGGACGAGATGCCGCTGGCGTAGTGGATCAGCGCCGGGATTTTTACATCGATACGGATCGTTTTCCGCGTCTGGCGCGTTTCCCGAGCAACGGCGATGGCCGCCAGCAGGAAGATCAGGCTGTAGAGTCCCCACCCGACGTTAAGCGCGATAACCTTCGGATCGACAGCAAAGTGGTCCCAGGCGAAGGCGCGCACGATCCCCCAAACCACCGCCACAATCAGCAGGAAAGCGATCACCAGGTGCGGGCGCACGACGCTGAAGTCAAAGTAGCCGACGTTGAGCAGGCCGCCCTTATCGGTCACGTTAAACTTGCCGCGTTTTGGGAAGAGCATGGTTACTACGGTGGGCAGCACGATATGGAACGCCAGCACCAGGTCGTAGATCTCGCCCCAGAAGCTGTAGCGGTAGCGCCCGTTCAGCCGCGAGTTGAGGTAGATCGACAGGAACAGGTGCGGCAGCGCGTAGGCAAATACCAGGCTCGCCGAGGAGTAGATAATGTTGAGGTTAAACAGCAGGTAGGCCAGCGGCGCGGTCAGGAAGATGATGCGCGGGATGGCGAACTGATAGTAGAGCATCGCGCTGAGGTAGCACAGGCGTTGCTGGAAGGTCAGGCCGCGGCCAAACAGCGGGTTATCGAGGCGGAAGATCTGCGTCATACCGCGCGCCCAGCGGGTACGCTGGATGATGTGCAGAACCAGGCGCTCGGTGGCAAGCCCGGCGGCCAGCGGAATATCGATAAACGCCGAGCCCCAGCCCAGACGCTGCATCTTCAGCGCGGTATGGGCATCTTCGGTTACCGTCTCTACCGCAAAGCCGCCAATCTCTCCCAGCGCGCTGCGGCGGATCACCGCACAGGAGCCGCAGAAGAAGGTGGCGTTCCAGTTATCGTTGCCACGCTGGATCGGGCCGTAGAACAGCATCCCTTCGTTAGGGATATTGCGGCCAACGGAGAGGTTGCGCTCAAAGGGATCCGGCGAGTAGAAGAAGTGCGGGGTCTGGACCAGGGCCAGCTTCGGATCCTTCAGGAAGCCGCCGACGGTGGCCTGCAGGAAGATACGCGTTGCGACATGGTCGCAGTCAAAGACGCAGATCAGCTCGCCGTTGGTGAGCTTCATGGCGTGGTTAAGGTTGCCCGCTTTGGCGTGTGAGTTATCGTTACGGGTGATGTATCCCACCCCAACGTCGGCGGCAAACATAGCAAACTCGCTGCGCTTGCCGTCGTCGAGGATATAAATTTTCATTTTATCCCTGGGGTAGTCGATGCACTGCGCCGCCAGCACGGTATCGCGCACCACATCCAGCGATTCGTTATAGGTGGGCACATAGACGTCAACGGTCGGCCACAGGCTCATGTCGTCCGGCAGGGGCACGATCTCCCGCTTCAGCGGCCAGATGGTTTGCAGGTAGTTCAGCAGCAGCATCACCCAGACGTAGAGATCGGCGAGGAACAGGCCGATGCCCAGAATGGTCTCTATCTCGGAGTTAAAGTGCAGGGTCTGGGTGGCGCGAAAGTAGATGTAACGCGTCGACATCAGGAACGACATCACCACCATGATCACGGAGATGCTGCGCTTTTTGCTGTAGCCCATTAAGAAGAGAATGCCGATGCTGATCAGGCCAAAGAGGTACTGCTTCTGGCTATCCATTGGCGTAATGACCACCAGCACGGCGGCAGGCGCCAGCGCCAGGATCAAGAGATAAAACAGGAACTTTTTCATTGTTCGCCCTGGCGAAGATTAGAATCCAGACATCTTTGGCTGGCTGTGAACGGTGCCGTCACCGACCCTCACGCCCAGAATATTGGTCACCTTTCTGGCAATCAGCTCGATATCAAACGCCGCCGCCGAGGCCGGGCTAAAATCGAAAATCGACTGCTGGGAGGCGTTAGCCTCGATCACGCTCTCATCACGATGAACCACGCCAATCAGGCGCTCGCCCAGCCGCTGCTCCATAAAGGCAGTGACGTCGCGGCTGATCTGGCGGCGGTTATCGCTCTGGTTCAGCACCACGTAGTAGCCCGCTTTGCGGTTAAGCACGTCGCCGGTCAGACGGTGGTTCTCCACCTGCGGCAGCAGAGAGAGGGAGGCGGTATCGGCCAGCAGCGAGACCAGATGCAGATCGGCCAGCCGCGACAGCGCCTTCAGCGCAGGTGAGGGGCCGGGTGGGAAGTCGGCGATGATAATCAGCCCAGGGTAGTTAAGCAGGGTACTCAGACCGCGCAGCAGAAAGTGCTCATCCTGTACAAGACGTGCTTCAAAGGCTTCGCGCTGCGGCTCTGTCGCATCGCCGTAGGGCAGAACAAAGATATTTCCGCCTGCCGAAAGGACAAACTGGCTCCAGTCAGGTGATTCGGCGGCTTTGGCGACAAAACCGCGGCCGTCGGAGAGCGGAACGCCAAAGTGCAGGCGCAGCGCATTCTGCACGTCGAAATCAATCGCCAGCACCTTGTTGCCCGCACGCGACAGCGCATAGGCCAGGTTTGCCGTGAGGGTTGTTTTCCCTACTCCACCCTTCGGCGAACAGACACAGATCAACGGCATGAAGCGATCCTTTCTAACAGCGATTTCAACGGCTGATTTTTTTCCACGGCGGGCTTCGCCTCTGCGGCTTTCGGCGCAAAGAGCTGGGAGAAGTTCACAGGCGCTGCAGGTGCTGGCGCAAGGCGTGGCTCAGGCATCGGTGCAGGCGTCGCCATCAGCGCCGCAGGCGCGAGTGCCGGGGCTGCTGGTGGCGTCGCAAGCTGGGCCGCGACGCTCTGAAAAATAGGCGGTGCAGCGTCAGGGAGCGGAGTCGGGGCGAGCGCCGCTGGCGCGGCAAAAGTCTGCTCTGTAAGAGCAAACGTATCCGGCTCGACGGACTGCGGAACGGGCAGCGAGACGTGCCCGCCCATCGCCAGCACGGACTCTTCGGTCGCCGGAGAGAGCTGGTTAATAATGGCCCAGTTGCCGTGGTCATGCGCGAGGTTTTGCGACGAGAAATCTTTAAAATCGTGTTGCTGTGTGTGAGTCTTCTCTTTAAACCTCTGCAAATCATCATAATTATTCATATCTATACTCATGATTTACAAATAAAAATAGCCCTACCACCGTGTTGACCAACGTGGCTATTCACAGGAAAGGGTCTCGAATTTTATTATCGTGTGAGTCCGGGAGCCGTTAGCTGGCTTCCGCATACTTAATTATTACGTCGTTATGTTACTGCTCTACGACTTTCAACCTATTTACAGCAGTAATATAAGGATTAGCGGGACACATGCTATCTGTTTTTGCGGCAAAAAACACCAAAGCGCTAAATAACGCATCTGCGGCAAATATTTGGAATATAAAACTAATTTAAGCTAAATGCGCCATTTCATGTGATATGTTTGCGGTGACTTTTCAGGGTAACCGCCTGAATAAGATAGTTCTTAATTTAATATATAGTTACTCTCTGAAATATTTAGAAATACTTTTATAAGCATAAATTTTGTTAATTCCCTTAAATCCCTATTGTGTCAGCAGTTGTTATTCGTCATACCTTTGTTTGCAGGAATAAAAAAACCGGAGGCGATGCTCCGGTTTTAAGGATGGGTAAATCAGATGGCTCAAACAGGGTTGATTGGCTTCTCGCCGTTCTCATCCTGATCCACTGCAAAGCAGGCCACCAGCTGACCGCCGTACGATTTCAGCTGCGGCTGAAGCTGGGTGCAGGGACCAAAGCGACGACGGCAGCGAGCGCTGAAGGCGCAGCCCGGCGGCGGATTCAGCGGGCTAGGCAGCTCGCCGGTCAGCTTGATACGCTCCCGACGATCGTCCGGATTCAGGCGCGGCGTCGCGGAGAGCAGTGCCTGGGTATACGGATGACGCGGATTGCTGAAAATCTGCTCCTTGGTGCCCTTCTCTACGCAGCGGCCCAGATACATCACCATCACTTCATCGGCAATGTGCTCTACCACCGACAGGTCGTGGGAGATAAAGACATAGGAGAGCCCCAGGTCCTGCTGCAGATCCATCATCAGGTTCAGCACCTGCGCACGCACGGAGACGTCGAGCGCCGATACCGGCTCATCGGCAATCACCACGTCCGGATCGAGCATCAGGCCGCGGGCGATAGCAATACGCTGACGCTGGCCGCCGGAGAACATGTGCGGGTAGCGATCGTAATGCTCGGTCTTCAGGCCCACCTTCGCCATCATCGACAGCGCTTTTTCACGCAGCTCTGCTTTGCTGAGGTTGCTGTTAATCTGCAGCGGCTCTTCCAGGATCTGGCCCACTTTTTTACGCGGGTTCAGCGAGCCGTAAGGGTTCTGGAAGACGATCTGAATCTTCTGTCGGCGCAGCTTCTGCGCCTGCGGATCGTGCTTAAGCAGATCCTGGCCCTGATAGTAGAGCTCACCGCCGGTGGGCGTCTCAATCATGGTCAACAGACGGCCGAGCGTGGATTTACCACAGCCGGATTCGCCCACCACCGCGAGGGTTTTCCCACGTTCAAGAGAGAACGATACGCCGTCCAGCGCTTTTACCAGGCGCTCCGGGGCAAACAGCCCTTTCTTCACCGGATAGTGTTTTTTCAGGTCAATAGCCTGCAACAGCACAGGGGTTGTGGCCTCATGCGTACTCATAGTTAGGCCTCCCGGCATCATCGAGTGGATAGTGACATTTTGAGCGACGTCCGTTGTCCACCAGGTTTAAGCCTGGCTCTTCGACGCGGCATTTATCCGTAGCATACGGGCAGCGCGGATTGAGCAGGCAGCCGGTCGGGCGATCGTATTTACCCGGCACCACGCCCGGCAGCGAGGCCAGACGGGCTTTGTCCTGAGCAAACTCAGGCAGCGCGCGCAGCAGCGCCTGGGTATAGGGGTGGCGTGGCGCACGGAAGATATCGTTCGCCTGCCCGGTCTCTACTACCTGGCCTGCGTACATCACGATGATTTTGTGCGCGGCTTCGGCCACCAGCGCCAGATCGTGAGTGATCAGGATCAGCGCCATGTTCTCTTTCTGCTGTAGCTCCAGCAGCAGCTCGATAATCTGCGCCTGGATGGTCACGTCCAGCGCGGTGGTCGGTTCGTCGGCAATCAGCAGCTTCGGCTGGCAGGCGATGGCCATCGCGATCATCACGCGCTGGCTCATCCCGCCGGAGAGCTGGTGCGGATAGACGTCAAGCCGCGATGCCGGATCCGGAATGCCGACCTGGGTCAGCAGATCGATAGCCCGCTGGCGGCGGGTGCGCTTGCTGCCGCCCTGATGCACCTTAATGGCTTCCATAATCTGGAAGCCAACCGTATAGCACGGGTTAAGGCTGGTCATCGGGTCCTGGAAGATCATCGCGACGTCGGCACCCACCAGGTTACGCCGCTCTTTTTCCGAGATGCGCTTCAGATCCTGGCCGTTAAACTCCAGCTTCTCTGCCATCACCCGGCCAGGGAAGTCAATCAGGCCCATAATCGCCAGCGAGCTGACGGATTTACCGGAGCCGGACTCCCCAACAATGCCCACCACTTCGCCCTGCTCAACGCTGTAGCTTACGCGGTCTACGGCACGGAACGGTGTCCCTTCGTCGCCGAAGTGCACCGACAGTTGATCAATATTCAATAACGCCATTCTCGTGCCTCTTACTGCTTCAGTTTGGGATCAAGCGCATCACGCAGACCGTCACCCATCAGGTTAAATGCCAGCACCGTCAGCAGGATCGCCAGACCCGGGAAGGTCACGACCCACCAGGCACTCTGTGCGAACTGCAATACGTCGGAGAGCATGGTGCCCCACTCCGGCGTTGGCGGCTGCGCACCCATGCCAAGGAAGCCAAGGGCGGCCATATCGAGAATGGCGTTAGAGAAGCCGAGCGACGCCTGAACGATCAGCGGCGCAAGACAGTTGGGTAAAATATTGACGAACATCTGACGCATGGCACCCGCACCCGCCACGCGCGAGGCGGTAACGTAGTCGCGGTTAACCTCTACCAGCACGGCGGCACGCGTTAAGCGCACATAGTGCGGCAGCGCCACGAAGGTCAGCGCCAGCGAGGCGTTGACGATCGACGGGCCGAAGATAGCCACCAGCACCAGCGCCAGCAGCAGGCTTGGCAGCGCCAGCATGATATCGACTATGCGCATGATGATGTTATCGACGATGCCGCCGAAGTAGCCTGCCACCAGCCCGAGCACGACGCCCATGATCAGCGACAGCACCACCACCAGACAGCCCACCAGCAGCGACAGGCGTGCGCCGTACATCAGACGCGACATCACATCGCGGCCAACGTCGTCGGTGCCGAGAATATGCGCCAGGCTACCGCCCTCCTGCCATGCAGGCGGGGCCAGCAGCGCGTCACGGAACTGATCCGCCGGGTTATAGGGCGCAATCCAGTTGGCAAAAATAGCAATAATCAGCACGACGATAACGTACACCAGGCCGACTACCGCGCCTTTGTTGCGTTTGAAGTAGTGCCAGAACTCCTGCAGCGGCGTCATCGGTACCGGTGCAGAGACAGCTTTATCTTGAGTTACTTGTGACATGATGGCCCCTTACTTCTTGTGCCGAATACGCGGGTTCACCACGCCATAGAGCAGATCGACCAGCAGGTTGACGAGGATAATCATCGTCGCTACCAGCAGTACCCCACCCTGCACCACCGGATAATCGCGGCGCTGCAGCGCATCAATCAGCCAGCGTCCCAGCCCCGGCCAGGAGAAGATGGTTTCGGTCAGGATCGCCCCGGCCAGCATCGTCCCCACCTGCAGACCGATTACGGTCACCACCGGCAGCATAGCGTTACGCAGGGCGTGAACGATAATCACGCGCATGCGGGTCAGACCCTTGGCGCGGGCGGTACGGATGTAATCCTCACCCAGCACCTCCAGCATTGCCGAACGGGTCATACGCACGATCACCGCCAGCGGGATAGTGCCCAGCACCACCGCAGGCAGGATCATATGCGCCAGCGCATCGATAAAGTTGCCCTCTTCACCCCAGATGGCGGTGTCGATCAGCATAAAGCCGGTGAGCGGATTGCTGTCGTCGAGGAAGACCATATCGCTGACGCGCCCGGAAACGGGGGTCAGGTTGAGCTGCACCGAGACCAGCATGATCAGCATCATGCCCCACCAGAAGATCGGCATGGAGTAGCCGGTCAGGGCAAGGCCTACCGCAGTATGGTCAAAAATAGAGCCGCGCTTCACGGCGGCAAGAACGCCCACCGGAATGCCGACGGCCACGGCAAAAATCATGGCGCAGACGCCGAGCTCCAGCGTCGCTTGAAAACGCGGCACGAACTCTTCCCACACCGGAAGACGGCTTTTCAGGGAGATGCCTAAGTCGCCGTGCAGAACGCCCCAAACGTAGTTGACGTACTGCTGCCACAGCGGCTTGTTGAGGCCCAGCTCAGCCAACAGCTGCGCATGGCGCTCAGGGGAGATACCACGCTCACCTGCCATGATCATCACCGGGTCACCGGGGATCATATGGACAAAGGCAAAGGTGAGAAGGGTGATACCGATAAACGTGGGGATAACTAATCCCAGACGTCGGAGGATGAACTGCAACATAACCCGGATTCTCTCTGATGACGCACGCTCAGTGACGTGACGTCTGTATTGCTCACAAATCTAACGCCGGGTGGCGCTTCGCTTACCCGGCCTACACTCGTAGGCCCACGCAAGCGTCGCGCCGCCGGGCATGGGGTGCAGTCGCACCCCTTACGCTTTTATTATTCGACAGACACGTTTTCGAAGTGGTGTTTGCCTAATGGATCAACAACGTAGCCTTTCACCTCTTTACGCACAGGCTCGTACACGGTGGAGTGAGCGATGATCAGTGCCGGAGCCTGATCGTGCATCACCACCTGAGCCTGTTTGTAGAGCTCGATACGCTTGTTGTGATCGTCGGTGGCGCGCGCCGGCTGAATCAGATCTTCAAACGGCTTGTAGCACCAGCGAGAGTAGTTAGAACCTTGTTTTGCCGCATCGCAGCTGAACAGAGTAGCGAAGAAGTTGTCCGGATCCCCATTGTCCCCGGTCCAGCCCATCATCACTGCCTGGTGCTCACCTGCTTTAGCACGCTTCAGGTACTCGCCCCACTCGTAGGTCACGATTTTGGCCTGCACGCCAATCTTCGCCCAGTCAGCCTGAATCATCTCAGCCATACGGCGAGCGTTCGGGTTGTACGGACGCTGTACCGGCATCGCCCACAGCTCAACGGTGAGACCTTTATCCTGACCCGCTTCTTTCAGCAGCTGCTTCGCCTTCTCTACGTCGTAAGTATAATCCTTAACGTCGTCGTTATAGCCCCACATGGTCGGTGGGATCAGGTTTTTCGCCGCGGTGCCCGCGCCCTGGTAAACGGCTTTGATGATCGCGTCTTTGTTGACCGCGTAGGTCAGCGCCTGGCGTACTTTCACGTCATCAAACGGTTTTTTCTCGGTGTTGAAAGAGAGATAGCCCACGTTCAGGCCCGCCTGCTCCATCAGGTTCAGGTTTTTATCCTGCTTCATACGTGCAATGTCAGCCGGATTTGGATACGGCATCACCTGGCACTCGTTTTTCTGCAGTTTTGCATAGCGTACAGAGGCGTCAGGCGTGATGGAGAAGACCAGACGATCGATCTGCGGCTTGGTGCCCCAGAAGCCTTCAAACGCTTTGTACAGAATACGGGAGTCTTTCTGGTACTGCAGCAGCTGGAACGGACCGGTACCGATTGGATTCAGGTCGATTTTTTCCGGCGTGCCGGCTTTCAGCATATTATCGGCGTACTCTTTGGACATGATAGACGCGAAGTCCATTGCCAGGTCGGCCAGGAACGGTGCTTCCGGACGCGAAAGGATAAACTGAACGGTATGATCGTCCACTTTTTTCACTTCGCTAATCAGGTCCGGCAGGCCCATCCCTTCAAAGTATTCGTAGCTACCGCCAGAGACTTTATGGTACGGGTTATTCGCGTTTTTCTGGCGATCGAAGGAGAACACCACGTCGTCGGCGTTAAATTCACGCGTCGGTTTGAACTCTTTATTATCCTGCCACTTCACGCCCTGGCGCAGGTGGAAGGTGTAGGTTTTACCGTCTTCGCTAACGTCCCACTTTTCAGCCAGGCCCGGAATGACTTCTGTGGTGCCTGTTTTGAACTCAACCAGACGGTTGTAGATCGGTACAGAGCTGGCGTCATAGGTGGTACCAGAAGTAAAGAGCTGCGGGTTAAAACCCTCCGGCGAACCTTCAGAACAGTAAACCAGGGTTTTGGCCTGCACACTTGCTGCGACGGTCAGAGCCACCAGGCTGAGACCAAGCTTCAGCATCCCTGACTTCTTCAAGGAAATACTCATTATTCTGCTCCAATGTGATATGTGTTGTTTACCCGTTGCAGCGGGTATAACCGACAAACCTTTATTTATTTTTTACCGGTCTGGTCGGCGGTGCCCAAAGGCAGCGTAAGGGGAGGTGATTCCTTTCAAAAGGTTGACTGAGTTGCAGTGCAGATTCTCCGTGAAATGCCCCTCATGCCCTACAATCTGTCAATAGAATGTCAAAACGTCAATACAGGTAACCGGGTTTTACACCGAAGGTGAGAATTAACAAACAAAGCGTAAAAAAAGCGCAATCCGCTATTTCCAGCAGAGAAATTTGTGCTATGGCCTACAGGGCAGGACGATTAACT
This sequence comes from Pseudescherichia sp., assembly GCF_032052675.1. Taxonomy (NCBI): domain Bacteria; kingdom Pseudomonadati; phylum Pseudomonadota; class Gammaproteobacteria; order Enterobacterales; family Enterobacteriaceae; genus Pseudescherichia; species Pseudescherichia sp. Next base: position 221,820 of record NZ_DAMBWA010000003.1, on the reverse strand, counting down.
CCGCAGACCACTTGAACCAGCGTTTTACATTAGCAAATATTGTGAAAAATTTCTGACAGGATGATGAATATCTGAGCGATTAATACCGCGAACGTTAAAACGCACAGCGGAAAATGCTGAGTTAGCCATAAGCAACGCGAAAAAAGATTCATCTATATATAAATAAATACAATGGAATATGTCACAAAACGGTTAACAAACGAGGTGAAAAGTCGGCGGGGTGATAACGCCCGGCGGCGCAAGCTTGCCAGGCCTACATGGTGCACAATTTTGCCTTTGTAGGCCGGGTAAGGCAAAGCCGCCACCCGGCGAATCAATGCAGACCAGAGCAGGGAATTCAGCCAGGCAAAACGCCCGGCGGCGCAAGCTTGCCGGGCCTACATGGTGCACAATTTTGCCTTTGTAGGCCGGGTAAGGCGGAGCCGCCGCCCGGCGAATCAATGCAGACCAGAGCAGGGAATTCAGCCAGGCACAACGCCCGGCGGCGCAAACTTGCCGGGCCTACCGAGTGCACGATTTCGCCTTTGTAGGCCGGGTAAGGCGGAGCCGCCACCCGGCGAATCAATGCAGACCAGAGCAGGGAATTCTGCCAGGCAAAACGCCCGGCGGCGCAAGCTTGCCGGGCCTACATGGTGCACAATTTTGCCTTTGTAGGCCGGGTAAGGCGAAGCCGCCACCCGGCGAAAGAGGTGCAGACCCGGGCAGAGAGTTCAGCCAGGCATAAATGCAAAAAGCCTGACCGTAAGGTCAGGCTTTTCAAATTTGGTCGGTGATAGAGGATTACTCGCCACTCCGTGGCTCGCCCTGCGGGCCGTTGCTGGCGCAACGTTCCCTCGCGCTGCTCGGTTCGAACCTCCCTGCCCCCGGAGGTTCTCATCCTCATGGGCTACAGAAAGCAAAAAGCCTGACCGTAAGGTCAGGCTTTTCAAATTTGGTCGGTGATAGAGGAT